>JAFQKL010000119.1 GCA_017396965.1 Clostridia bacterium | reverse complement strand
CCCTTGTGTTCAAACCGACGCCTGGCCCCCTCAAAGTGGGACAGGGCCGACAGGGTGACATCCCACGGCACCTTCAGCAGTGCCGCAACCGCCATGGCGGCCAGCGCGTTCATGATGTTGTGACTGCCCGGCACCCGCAGACGGCATTCGCCCACCGAAGTCCCGCGGAAAAAGATCTCAAAATAGGGCAATCCGTCCTCCGACGGCAGGCGGACGGCATAGAGATCCGCCGAGGAATCGCGCATCGAGAAGGTGACCATCGGGCCCTCAAACGCCTCCCGCACGGGACGCAGGTTCTCGTCGTCCAGATTGGCGATGAGCGAGCCGCCCGGCAGGGTCAGCTTCGCATAGGCGAGGAAGGAACGTTGAATGGCGGCCAGATCGGGGAAGTAGTCGAGATGATCGGCATCAATGTTGAGGATGACGGTCAGATAAGAGACGAAGTTGAGGAAGGAATCCACATATTCGCAGGCCTCGTACACGGCATAGGGCGAGGCGCCCACCTTGAAGTTCTGGCCGATCAGCGGCAGGGTGCCGCCGATGAGGATGGTGGGATCCATCTCCGCCTCGAGCAGAATCTGGGAGATCATCGAGGTGCAGGTGGTTTTGCCGTGCGTCCCGGAGACGCCGATGGGGCAGCCGTAGGAACGCAGAATCCAGCCGAGAAACACCGCCCGCTCCACAGCGGGGATGCCAAGTCGCTCGGCCTCAACCAGCTCCGGATTATCCCTGGGAACGGCAGCCGTATAGACCACCAGCTCCGCGCCGGCCACCTGCTCCGCCCGATGGCCCACCGACACGGTAATCCCCCGGTCGGCCAGCTGACGCAGCACCGGCGTGTCACTGTTGTCCGAGCCGGAGACGGTGCAGCCACGCAGCCGCATGATCTCCGCCAGCGCCGACATACTGACGCCGCCAATGCCGACAAAATGAATACGGCGGTAGTTCGCCGACAGATCCTCACCGGCGTCTCCGCGCCGGAGCAAGCTGCTTACACTGTTCACATGGCACCTCAAAACACGTTTTTTCAGCCGCACCGGACTGAAGGACAGAGCCGCACAAGGCCCTCCTATATTATATGGCAAGATCGGCGCAAATGGAATGGTTTTTTGAAAAAAAGCCGTCCTGAACTGAAAAAAGCACCTGGACGATCTGCTGCGGAGTTCTCTGCGAGAGAAATGCTGGAAAATCAGGAATAAGAAAATCTATAAACGATAGTTGTTAATTTGATATAAAAAAATCATAGAGTGATATTGATATGTCAAAATACCCGATATTGTCGAAATAAATAAATAATACTGTTTTAGTAGGTTTTAGAGAAAAAATATACGAATCTAGTATATATTCGTTTTTAGAAATAGAAAAGCGTGGAAAAATGGTAGTTTTGATGTGAAAATGCACAATAACTGCAGATAATTCTAGTGTATTTATACTAAAATTCGATTTTCCCCGGATTTTCGCAAATTTTATTATTCCTTTTTTCAATGACCTCTGTTATAATATTCGAAGTAGATCCTCTATATTCCGATGGAGGTATCCTGCGAAAGTTGTCTTTTTGACTTAGTCTAATTATTCATTGAAGAGGAGGAGTTCGTTACATGAGCGCGAAAGTGGTCTCTTCTGTTCCGTTTTCCGGGACAAAGGAGCAAAAGGAAGCTCTGGACGCGGTGATCGCCCGTTATAAGGGCCAGCCCGGCTGTGTCATGCCTGCCATGCAGGAGGCGCAGGAGATCTATGGCTATCTTCCCGAGGAGGTCCAGGTGATGCTGGCTGAGGGTCTGGATGTTCCGCTGGAGCACATCTACGGTGTTTCCACCTTCTATGCGCAGTTCAATCTGAACCCCAAGGGCCGCTATCGGGTCGGTGTCTGCCTGGGTACTGCCTGCTACGTCAAGAACGCTGCCGACGTGTTCAATAAGATCACCGAGATCCTCGGGATTGAGAACGGTGGCTGCACGCCTGACGGCAAGTTCTCTCTGGACGCGACCCGCTGCCTCGGCTGCTGCGGTCTGGCGCCCGTCATGATGATCAACGACGATGTCTACGGCCGCCTGACCCCCGACAACGTCGCCGAAGTGTTTGAGAAGTACAAGGATCTGTAAGCCGTGCAAAAACGGTGGGATCTTTCGCTCGGCGTTCTGGACTTAAGTGTCAACGCCATTCGAGCCGGCGCCCGAAGTCTGCTGATCTCGATCGACGAACCGGGTGACGGCACCCTGCGGCTCACTGTGGAGGATGACGGCAGGGGAATGGAGGAGGATGTCCTGCGCCGCGCCGCCGACCCCGGCTTTACAACAAGGGCATCGGGGGAGGGCGGCATGGGTCTTGCATGGGCAAAAGCCCTGGCCCGGCGTACGGGAGGCCGCTTTTCCCTGCGCTCCCTGCCCCAATGGGGGACAAGGGTGGAGCTGCTGATCCGCATGGATCACAGCGAAGCGCCCCCCTTCGGCGAGATGGCGGAGACAATCGCGACCCTGCTGCTCACCGACGGGCAGACCGAGGTGTTCTACCGTCACCGCTGCGGCGACCGTCTGCTGCACTGCTCCACCGCGGCGGAAAAGCTGCAGACCGGGAGCGAAGCCGCCGCACATCTTCGGATCAGAGAGCGGCTGGGCAGGGAGCTTTCGGCGCTCCGTACCCCAAATCTCTGACCAATCCCACCGGCCTTAAGAGAGGCCCTTTGCGCAAGACCCCTTCCTAAGGAACGTGAAAACAGCAACGAGGAGGAAGCATCTTATGAAAACCCCCGCTGAACTGGCTGCCATCCGTGCTGCGAAGAAGTATCTGGTCGCCACCCGTGAGGACAACAGCAACGCGATCAGAGTCACCGTGAGCATGGGCACCAGCGGCCTGGAAAACGGCGCCCGCGCTGTCTCCAGCGCCTTTGTTGAGGAGATCTATAAGGCCAATATGCTGGACAAGGCCATCGTTGTCCTGTCCGATACCATGGGCGATGCCGAGAACGAGCCCCGCGTGACCGTCGAGGTTCCCGGCGCCCCCAAGGTCACCTATGTCAAGATGGATGCCGCCAAGGCTGCCAAGGTGGTTGCGGAGCATATCGTCAACAACAATGTCGTCACTGACTATACGAAGTAAGGGAGGAAGAAATCTATGATTCGATCCTACGTTCTGGTTTGCGGCGGAACGGGATGTACGTCCTCCAATTCGCCCAAGATCATCGAGGAGCTGGAGAAGGAACTGCAGGCCGTCGGCCTGGCGGAAGAAGTCAAGGTTGTCAAGACCGGCTGCTTCGGCCTGTGCGCCTTAGGTCCCATCATGATCGTCTATCCCGAGGGCGTGTTCTACAGCCGTGTGGAGCCCGAGTGGATCAAGGAGATCGTCGACGAGCATCTGCTCAAGGGCAGAGTTGTCAAGAAGTACCTGTATCAGGAGACCATTGATGGCGACAACATCAAGAACCTGATGCACACCAAGTTCTATGAGAAGCAGAAGAGAATCGCCCTGCGCAACTGCGGCGTGATCGCTGCCGAAGATATTGATGAGTACATCGCCCGCGACGGTTACACCGCGCTGGAGAAGGTGCTCACCACCATGAAGCCTCAGGAAGTCATCGACGTGGTCAAGGCCTCCGGCCTCCGTGGCCGTGGCGGCGCCGGCTTCTCCACCGGCATGAAGTGGCAGTTCACCGCCAATGCCGTGGGCGATGTCAAGTACGTCTGCTGCAACGCCGACGAGGGTGACCCCGGCGCCTTCATGGATCGTTCGGTGCTGGAGGGCGACCCCCACACCGTCATCGAGGCCATGACCATCGCTGCGTACGCCGTCGGCGGCAGCCAGGGCTATGTCTACGTCCGCGCCGAGTACCCCATCGCCGTGCAGCGCTTTAAGCTCGCCCTCACCCAGGCCAGAGAGTACGGCCTGCTGGGCAACAACATCATGGGCACTGACTTCTGCTTTGACATCGACGTCCGCCTCGGTGCCGGCGCCTTCGTCTGCGGCGAAGAGACTGCGCTCATGACCTCCATCGAGGGTAACCGCGGCGAGCCCAGACCCCGTCCTCCGTTCCCCGCCAACAAGGGTCTTTTCGGCAAGCCCACCCTGCTCAACAACGTTGAGACCTATGCCAACATCACCCAGATCATCAACAACGGCGCCGAGTGGTTTGCCTCGATGGGTACTGAGAAGAGCACCGGCACCAAGGTCTTCGCTCTGGGCGGCAAGATCAAGAACACCGGTCTGGTTGAGGTTCCTATGGGAACCACCCTTCGTACAATAGTAGAGGATATCGGTGGCGGTGTGCCCAACGGCGGCAAGTTCAAGGCAGCCCAGACCGGCGGTCCTTCCGGCGGATG
>JAFQKL010000118.1 GCA_017396965.1 Clostridia bacterium | reverse complement strand
GCGCTCCCGGCGGACGGGGAGGGACGTCCCCCCTGTCCGCCCGCAGAGGAGGCGGGGCCGCGTCCTCCGCCCTGCGCCGGGGCGGAGGCGCGCCCGGGGCCCTGTCCTCTTGCCGGCGGCACGAGACAGTCGGGGCCGAAGCCGATCAGCTCGGCCCGCCCGGCGGCGATCAGGGCCTCACGCACCTTGTCGTGATTCTGGGGACGGAAGAACTGCAGCAGCGCCCGCTGCCGCGCCTTCTCCTCCGGCGTGCGGGCGACGTACACCGCCTCGCCCGAGACGGGGTCGAGGCCGGTGTAGTACATGGCGGTGGAAATCGTCCCCGGGGTGGGATAAAAATCCTGCACCTGCTCGGGGCGCAGGCGGTGCTTCTTGAGATAAAGCGCCAGCTCGACGGCGTCCTGCAGGGTGCTGCCGGGGTGGGAGCTCATCAGATAGGGCACCAGATACTGCTCCTTGCCGTAGACCTTGTTTAAGTGGAAATACTGCTCGCAGAAGCGGTCAAACACCGCCTGCCCCGGCTTGCCCATCCGCTTTAACACATTGTCGGAAATATGCTCCGGCGCCACCTTCAGCTGGCCGCTGACATGGTGCTGCACCAGCTCGCGGAAGAAGGTGTCGTCGCGGTCGAGCAGCATATAGTCAAAGCGCAGGCCGCTGCGCACGAACACCTTTTTCACCCGCGGCAGCTCGCGCACCTCGCGGAGAATGTCGAGATACTCGCCGTGGTCCACCTCGAGGGCGGGGCAGGGCTCGGGGGCGAGGCAGCGGCGGTCGGGGCAGACGCCGTCGCGCAGCTGCTTCTTGCAGGCGGGGGCGCGGAAGTTGGCGGTGGGGCCGCCGATGTCGTGAATATAGCCCTTGAAATGGGGTGACTCGGTCAGCCGCCGCGCCTCGCGGACGATCGACTCCTTCGAGCGGCAGGTGACGGTGCGGCTCTGGTGCAGCGTCAGCGCGCAGAAGTTGCAGGCGCCGAAGCAGCCGCGGTTCTGGATGATGGAGAACTCCACCTCGGCGATGGCGGGGACGCCGCCCTCCTCCGCGTAGGAGGGATGGGGGGCGTTTTCGTAGGGCAGCTCGTAGACGTGGTCGAACTCCTCGGTGGTCAGCGGCCGCATGGGGGGATTCTGGCGGACGAAACGGGGGCCATGCTGCTGGTAGAGGGGCTTCCCGCGCACGGCGTCCTGCTCGCGGTACTGGGTGGCGGTGGCGGAGGCATAGGCTTTTTTATTGACACAAATGGTGTCGAAGTCGGGAAGGATGATTCCGTCGCCGAGGGGGTAGTCCACCATCACGCAGGTGCCGCGGACGTTGTCAATGGAGGAGATCGGCTCCCCCGCGTCCAGCCGCCGGGCGATCTCGACGACCGAGAGTTCGCCCATGCCGTACATCAGCAGGTCGGCGCCGGAGTCGACGAGAATGGAACGGCGGACGGCATCGTCCCAGTAATCATAATGAGCAAACCGGCGCAGGGATGCCTCAATGCCGCCGATCAGCAGCGGCACCCCCGGCGCCGCCTCGCGGATGCGGTTGCTGTAGACAATCACCGCCCGGTCGGGACGGCGGCCGGCCTTGCCGCCGGGGGTATAGGCGTCGTCGCTCCTGCGGCGGCGGGCGGCGGTGTAGTGGTTGACCATTGAGTCGATGTTGCCGGAGTTGCAGAGAAAGCCGAGCCGCGGCAGGCCGAGGCGGAGGAAATCGCGGGGACTGTGCCAGTCAGGCTGGGCGATGATGCCGACCGAGAAGCCCGCGTCCTCCAGCACCCGGCCGATGATGGCGGTGCCGAAGCTGGGGTGGTCGACGTAGGCGTCGCCGGTGACAAGGATGAAATCAAGCTGAGAGATGCCGCGCTCCGCGAGGTCGGCCTTGGTGGTGGGGAGAAACATAAGAACCTCCGTATAAGCGCCGTGGGGCGCGGTGTTGTGGGGAAAATGTGCCAGGGGGGCAGTGACGCGGGGCAAACGGGGTGGATGCGGATGCGCACGGCCCCCCGTAAGGGAATGTGGGGGCTGTGGTCAAGGGCGACAGCCCCCAAAACCGAAAGTCCTCCGCCCGGCTTACGCCCCCTGCGTGAGATCAGCGCCGATGCCGTCCATCTCCATCCGCAGTCCGTCAGACACCGTGAACTCTGCCGTCGGCTCCCCGGCGGTCAGGCCCTCATAGTGGAAGACATCGGTGTAAGAGCTGTAGGACAGGGGGATCATCTGCCAGCCCGCGCCGTCGTGGACAAACACCCGCTCCGGCTCCTCATAGATGAACATCTGCAGCCACGGCCACTGCGGTTCGATCACCAGATTGCCGTGGACATCAATCGCGCCCTTCAGCCCGTCCTTTACCACGACAAACAGCGGCCAGTTTTCCTCATAGGTGTTCACCCAGATCTCATCCAGCTCATACTTGTCCGGCTCCAGCAGGACGTTGCCCTCGCCGTCCATCAGGCCCCAATGCTCCCCCAGCCGCATGGAGGCAAACTGCTGCCCGACGCGGCCGTCGGGGTAGACCTCGTAGCGGATTTCGTCGTAGGGACTGTCCGGCTGTGTCGGGTCGGGGTCGGTGACGGGGTCCGCGGCAGGGTCGGGGACGGGGCTGTCGCCCTGCTCTCCGGCGGGCTGTTCATTGTTGATGACGGGATTGTCCTCCCCATCCGAGGCGGCTTCGCCACCGTCCTGACTGCTGCAGGCGACGAGGGAGAGGGTGAGCATCAAAAGAAGAAGGAAGGTGGTGATTTGTTTCATGGGAGACTCCTCGAAGGTTTCTGTTTTGAGTTCTGATCTGGGAAACATATTTTGAAATGCATCGCGATTGCTTCGGCGCCGCACCCCTGTGACGAAAGAGGGAAGCCGCCGACAGCCG
>JAFQKL010000117.1 GCA_017396965.1 Clostridia bacterium | reverse complement strand
CGGCATCCGCCGCGCCGTCGCCGGCGGCGGTGTGGGTCACTTCGGAGGAGGGCTTGACGATGCAAAACCACATCCGCCCGGGGTTGACGGTGAGGGGGTTGCCGGCGGCGTCGGTGAACTCGTAGAACTCACTGTCGCTCTGCTTGCTCCACTGAATGGCCTGTCCCGTGCCGCGGGAGAAGTAATAGCCCTCGCCGCTGCCAGTGGTCTGCACCTCAATGTGGCCCGCCTCGTCGCCCACCGCGCGGTGGGGGACGCGCAGGACAAAGAGGTTGTCCACCGTGATCTGCTCGTCGACGGCCTCATCCATGTGCGGCGCGCCGTACTGGGAGCGCAGGTAGAGGCCGCGCTCCGAGTCGTAATCAAAGACGGCGGTGATGTAGCTCGAGTAGCGGACGGAGATCTGCTCCGCCGCCAGGTCGCCCGACACGGGGGCCTCCTCCCCGGCAAAGGCGAAGAAGGGCTCAAGGGCCGTCTCCTTCAGGTCGGTGCGCCGCCCCAGCTTGTCCACGCCGGACACCAGCTTCTCGCCGCTGGTGAAGACGCTGTGCTCATACCCGGCGGTGCGGATGCGCTCCTCGTCGCGCCAGTAGAGGGCATTGTGGACATCGCCCTCCATGCCGTTCATGGTGTCAAGCCCGTTTTGCTTGATATAGATGTAGGCGGCGTCACTGCCGCCGTAGTGGGCGATGATGGGGTCCATCGGGCGGGCGAGGCGGAAGTAGTAGTCCCGCGCCGAGCGGACGGAGCCCAGCTCGGGGATTTCGGCGTAGTCATAAAAGAGGGCGATGATGCGGTTGACCTCGCCCTCCGCCAGCACCTCGAAGGCGCCGTCGTAGAAGGAGAGGCCGCGCGGCGGGGTGGCGGTCTTTAAGTTGTTGATCATCACCGCCACCGGGCGGGCCAGCTCGTACTCCGCCGCCTCATACAGACCGGTGAACGGGTTGAGCGGCCCCTTGGGCGGCTCGGGAGGTGCGGGCGGCTCCGGCGGGGCCTCCGGCTCGTCGCCCCCCAGTTGATCGGGGTCGACGGGATCGACGGGGTTCACAGTCTCGACGCTCTCCTCCTCGGAGGAGCAGGCGGCGAGCGAGAGGATGAGCAGCAGCGCCAGCAGCAGGGCCAGGGCGCGGCGGACGGGGGTTGCGGTCGGCATCGGTCAAACGCTCCTTTGCATGAGAGATCTTTTCCATTGTACCCTAAATAAGACAAAAGTGCAAGACGGGAGCGGGGATACGGTGTGACGGTTCGGTGAAGACGGTCGAAAAAGGGTTTGCGCCGGTGTCCGTTTTGTGATAAAATAAAGAAACCTGCAACGAAGGGAGGCGAAGCCGTGATCCGGGTGGCCTTTTGTGACGACGACGCGGCGGTGCTCACCCAGCTTGCCGCCCTGCTCGACCGCTATCAGACTGCGCGCAGCTGCGACCTCTGTGGCACCGCCTTTTCAAGCCCCCTTGAGCTGCTGGCCGAGGCGGAGCGGGGTGCGCGGTTTGACATCCTCTTCCTCGACATCCTCCTGCCCGGCGAAAGCGGCATCGCCACCGCCGCCGAGCTGCGTCAGTTTGACAAAAATGTAAAAATCATCTTCCTCACCTCCTCCGCCGACTTCGGCGTTCAGTCCTACACGGTGGACGCCTTTTTCTACCAGCTCAAGCCGATCGACGAGGAGGCTTTTTTCCGCCTGATGGACGCAGCCCTCGCCGCCTGCGACAGAGAGCAGGAGGACAGCCTCATCCTCCGCTGCCGCACCGGCCTCACCCGGGTGGAGCTGCGGCGGCTGGAGTACTGCGAGGTACTGCACCGCACCCTCTCGTTTCACCTCACGGACGGCACGGTGCTGGAGAGCACCGGCAGCCTTGACGAGCTCTGCCGCCAGCTTTCGCCCTACGGCGGCTTTCTGCGGCCCCACCGCTCCTATCTCATCAATCTCGAGTGGGTTGCAAGCCTCAACCAGCACGCGGTGGTGATGGAGAGCGGGGCGGAGATTCCCATTCCCCGGGGAAAGGTTCGCGAGATCAGGGACGCCTATCTGGACTACGTCTTTGCCCAACGCAAGCCGGTGATTTAAAGGGCGGGGAACAAGCGCAAAACCCCACAGCTACGCCCGGACGCACTGCCTCGCCCACCCCACAGCCTTCCGTCGACGCCAAAGGGCAGGTCTGTCAAGGGCGCGAAGCGGGGAGGAAAATTTTTTGCCCCGTCCCCCGCAAGGGGCAAAAAAATTTCCGACCGAACCCTTGACGGACCGGCCCCATCCCACCCCACAATGGAAAGAGGGGCGAAGCCACTCCTGTGCTTCGCCCCATGTCTGCCTCACAGCAGGCAGCTAAAGTCCGGGAGTATTCTCTGCGTCAACTTGGCGCAGCCGGCTCCGCCGTCAACGCAACGCAGCCGGCTTCGCCGTCAACGCGACGCCGCCGCCCCCGCCCTCTGTCCATCAGCAAAACGGCGTGCCGTCCTCCAGATAAAAAGCGGTGCGCAGGGCAAAGAAATCCGCGTCCGCAAACTGCGGCAGGCTGCGGCCCAGCACCTCCACGAGATACTTGGGGTTGAGCGCATTCTCCCCCGCCAGCGGCAGGCGGCAGCGCAGCACCAGCGCGCCGCCCTCCTCCGCCGCCGTCAACGAGGCGATCATCGGGCGGATGTTGACCTCCCGCTCGCCGCGCTTGCTCTTTTTCAGTACCAGAATCTCAGGGGCATCGAGACAGTCCCTCGCGGCGGCGACATCGGCGGCGGTCATGCCCGCGCCCACGCGGATCTCCCAGTCGGCAAGCGCCAGGGCGCCGAGCTTGTGGACCGGCACGGCCGTGGCGATGGGGCGCACCCCCTCCGGCATCACGGCGCGAAGCCTTGCCACCACCTCCTCAACGGGATACCCCTCGTCAAGCAGGGAAAAATCACAGATCTCCGCCGCGCCGCCGTAGCCCAGCGACAGCGGCGGGCTGAACACCAGATAGGGCTGGGGGTTGAAGCCCTGGGTGTAATACACCGGCAGCCCGGCGCGGCAGATGCCGCGGGACATACAGCGCATCAGGTCGAGATGGGAGATAAAGAGGGCGCGGCCCTCCTTGGCAAAGGTCAGTCTAACCCCTAGCATGGCAGTACCCTCCTGTCAGACGATCGGCGCCGCAGCCGGCGCAGTGCTCGCGGCAGTTGGGCGTGACCGCCGCCATGGCAGCCCGCTCGTTCTCCCGCCACAAAAATGCCTTGGAGACGCCGCAGTCGATGAAGTCCCAGGGGAGGATCTCGTCTCTCGCCTTGGGGCGTGTGGCGTAAAAATCGGGGTCTATGCCGGTTTCGGCAAAGGCCTTGAGCCAGAGGTCGAGGGAGAAGTGGCTCTCCCAGCCGTCGAATTTGGCACCCAGCTCAAAGGCGCGCAGGATGGAGGCGCCCACCCGGCGGTCGCCGCGGGCGAGCACCGCTTCAAAGTAGCTGGCCTTGCGGTCGTGATAGTTGAACACAATCTTGCGCGAGCGGATCTTATCGCGCAGCAGGGCGATCTTCCGATCCACCTGCTCCGCCCGGTCCTGCGCCGCCCACTGGAAGGGGGTGAAGGGCTTGGGGATGAAGGTGGCGACGCTGATGGTGACACGCGGACTCTTGCCCTTGGGCCGGTTTTCGCAGCGGTAGAAGGTGTCCACCACCATCTGGGCGAGGTCGGCGATGCCGGCGACATCCTCCTCCGTCTCAAACGGCAGACCGATCATGAAGTAGAGCTTGATATTGAGCCAGCCGCCCTCAAAGGCGATGCGGCAGGTGCGGGCCAGCTCCTCCTCGGTGACCTGCTTGTTGATGACATCGCGCATCCGCTGGGTGCCGGCCTCGGGGGCGAAGGTGAGGCCGCCGCGGCGCACCCGCTGCACCTTGTCCATCAGCTCGGTGGAGAAGTTGTCCACCCGCAGGGAGGGCAGCGAGAGGGAGATCTTGCGCGGGTCGCACCAGGAGAGGAGCTGGTCGGTGGTCTCCATCAGGCGGGTGTGGTCGCTGGTGGAGAGGGAGGTGAGGGAGATTTCGTCGTAGCCGGTGTTGTCGATCAGCGTTTGCGCGCAGCGGTCGAGCACGGCGGGGGACTTCTCTCTCACCGGGCGGTAGATGGTGCCCGCCTGACAGAAGCGGCAGCCGCGGATGCAGCCGCGGAACACCTCCAGCATCACGCGGTCGTGGACGACATCGGCAAAGGGGATGACCACCTTGTCGGGATAGTAGATCTCGTCAATATTCTGCACCAGCCGCTTGGTGACGGTGGACTTGGCGGCGGGATCGTTCGGGGTAAAGGAGGCGATGGTGCCGTCCTCATGGTAGGTGACATCGTAAAACGAGGGGACATAAATACCCTCGATGGCGGCCAGACGGCGCAGCAGCTCACGCTTGTCGCTGCCGCCCTCCTCCTTGAACTGCTGGCAGACGCGGATGAACTCCGGCTGCACCTCCTCGCCTTCGCCGATAATAAAGAAGTCAAAGAAATCGGCCAGCGGCTCGGGGTTGTAAGCACAGGGGCCGCCGGCGTGGATGAGGGGGAAGGGGTCGGGGCGGTCCTTGGCCAGCAGGGGGATGCCGGCGAGGTCGAGCATATTGAGGATGTTGGTATAGGAGAGCTCGGTCTGGAGGGTGAAGCCGATGAGGTGGAACTCGCGGATCGGGTCGAGGCTTTCGAGTCCATAGAGGGGGAGGTTGTTCTCCCGCATCAGGGCTTCCATATCGTCCTTGGGGGCGAAAACGCGCTCGCACCAGACGTTGTCCATCGAATTGATGAGCCCGTAGAGGATCTTGCCGCCGAGGTAGCTCATGCCGATGTCGTAGGTATCGGGGAAGCAGAAGGCGTAGCGCAGCAGGTCGGGGGTCTTCTCCTTGACCACCGAGCCGTACTCGCCGCCGGTATAGTAGGCGGGCTTCTGCACCCGCTTTAAGATCTGTTCAAAGCTCAGCATCCGGGATTCTCCTTTGTGACAGCCGGCTTGCCATAGGTGGCAAACAGCTCAAAATGGCGCTCCATCTCCTCTTTGGGCAGCAGCACCGGCTCCTGCCCCATGGCGATGGCCTGACAGTAGAGCATGGCGCAGTACTCCACCTCCTCGACGATGCGGAAGGCGGCCTGCACCGTCTTGGCCCCGGCGATCATGCCGTGGTTGGCCATCAGGGCGGCGCGGTTGCCGTTTAAGGCGCGGACGACGTTTTCCGCCAGCTCCGCACTGCCGAAGGTGGCGTATTCGGCGCAGGGGACCTCATAGCCGGCAAGGGCGATGAGGTAGTGGAGCGGGGGCAGGGGTTTTCTCAGACAGGAGAGGACGGTGGCGTAGTTGGTGTGGGCATGGACGACGCCGTTCATGTCCGGCCGCTCGACATAGAGGCGGCGGTGGAGCTCATGCTCGGTGGAGGGCTTATAGGGGGCGTCGACAAGGTTTCCCTCGAGGTCGAGCACCGCCACCTGCCAGGGCTCAATTGTAAAATAATCCATTCCGGAGGGAGAGAGGGCAAAAAGGCCCTGCTCGCGGTTTAAGACGCTGACGTTGCCGCCGGTCCCCTTGGTGAGGCCGGCGGTGATGAGCTTTTTGCCGTATTCCACGACCAGCTCACGCTCTTGCTGCAACAGCATGGAGGCACCTCCCGGTGTTTGTTGGTGGGGTATAGATGGTTTTAGTATACACCATGTGACGGGGGGATTTCAACCACCGGTTGGCAGGAAACGAGGAAGGATTGGAGCTGCGCCCGGATGCGGCGGGAGCGGGCGGGGTCGGGGCAGGCGGGGCGGGTCCGTGGGGCAGGATGCCCGGCGGCCAGGTGGCAGAACGGCCGGGCGGCTGACCGCGTGAATCATTTTGGCGTTATGTTATTCGACACGGATCAATTGATCTCCACACCACTGCAGCTTCCCGCCCTCCTGCTGAAAATGCGCTGCCGACAGGAGCATCGGAAGGAATTCACTGCTGCTTTTCAGGTCTGTTGTGGTAAACGAATAGAGAATAATCATGTCCCCGGCTTCCAGATAGATCCTGCTCCCGGTTCCGTGCGTCGTTTCGCGATAAAGCACCGTATTCAGCTCCGGCTCCCTGTGCTGATGCAGATACCACTCCCTGCTCGAGATCTGGATCAGCAGCTGATCGTGGTTTTGCCGGCTGTAGAACCGGGCGCTCAGCACCTCGTTGCCGGGGTGGCCGAAGATGCCGACGGCATCTTCCAGGACATAACCCTCCGGGATGCGGGTGGGGAACAGGCTGCCGAAAACCTGATCCTGCACCGCCTCCTCCAGTGTGAGGGCGCGGCGCGGTTCGATGTCTGTCGCGCTGTCGCCAATGGAAGGGAGAAAGCGCAGGGCAGCGCAGCAGAGGATGAGGCAGAGACAGGCCGCCGCTACTGTGCCGGGATGGAGACGCCGTCTCCGGCCACGGAACTGACTTGATTCGATGAGCAGCCCCTCCTCCAGTTCGCCGAGGATTTCATAGAGTTTCATGCCGGTCACAGGTCAAACCCCCTTTTCAACAGATCTTT
>JAFQKL010000116.1 GCA_017396965.1 Clostridia bacterium | reverse complement strand
TGCGGATGCCGGAGAAGGCGGGCGGGGCGCGGGGGTAGCCTGCAGGGCCGGGGTTTGCCCGGTGCTTTATTTGCTCGGTTTGCTTTGTTCTGCCCGGACGGCGGGGCGAAGAGAGGGATGGTGCGGGTGGGCTGCGGCTGTCCGGCGTTGTTCGGATTGTCCCCGTAATGGCCTGGTAAAGATGAGATATGGAAAGAGACGCGCGCGGCCGGAGGCTGCGGTGTCTCTTTTTTGGAATTCTGAATCTTTTTGGACGCCAAAACGGCAAAGCGGCGCAGAACGAGGGTTCTGCGGCGCTTTTGGTTTGTTTTAGAGGACTGTCTCCGTTGGAAACAGGGGGTGGGGTTGCGGATTACGCAGCCTCAGCGGGGGCGTCAGCGGGAGCGTCAGTGGTCTCAGCAGCGGGAGCTTCCTCAGCGCCGGCCTCGGGAGCGGGGGTCTCAGTGGTGCCCTCGCCCTCGGCAGGGGTCTCAGTACCCTCAGCGGGAACCTCGCCCTCAGCGGGGGTCTCAGCACCCTCAGCGGGAACCTCACCCTCGGCAGGGGTCTCCTCAGCAGCGGCGGCCAGGTTGGTCATACGGCCGTCCACGCCGACAACGATCTCTTCGTTGGAGGAAATGTAATCCGCCAGCATCTCGCTGAGCAGGGGCAGCTCGGCCAGGACCTCGCCCTCCACCAGCATGGTGAAGTCGTCACCGCCGGCGGCGAGGAAGTCGTTGGTCACGAGGACATACTCCTTGGCAAGATCCACGGCCTCGCCGCCGATCTTCAGCTCCACCACGCGGGAACCGGCCTCGGCAGCGCCGTCAAACACCACGGTCATGCCGGCGATGTGCGGGAAGCCGCCGCTGGCCTCGGGGTACGCGGAGAGGGCAAACTCCATCATCTCCAGAATCTGCTGACCGGTGAGGCGCTTGGCCACGCCGTAGTTGGTGAAGGGCAGAACCTCAAGAACCTTGCCCATGGTGATCTCGCCCACCGGCACGGTGGCACGGATGCCGCCGCCGTTGACCAGGGCCACATCGGCCTCGTCAAAGGAGGCGAGCACGGCGTCGGCAACGAGGTTGCCGAGGTTGGTCTCGCCGGTGCGGACGAACTCACGCTCGCCGTTCAGCTCCACCTCGGTGGTGCCGATCACCTGGCTGGTGACGACGGCGTTCTCGGCCTCGATCTCGGCGACCAGGGCCAGAACCTGCTCGTCCTCGCCATAGGTGAGCGCCTCTTCCTTGGTGATGAAGGAGGCGGTCTTCTCGGTGACCTCACCGTCGACGATGGTCAGCTCGACCACGCCGAGGCGCTCGTCGTACTCACCGGTCTGGGCCAGCAGCACGTCGCCGACCTTCTCGTTCTCGTAGACGGAATGGCTGTGGCCGTCGATGATGACATCGATCTGGGGAGCGGCCTCGGCCAGCTTCTGGGCGGTGTGCTCACCCTCGTTGCCGAGGTGGGTGATGGCGATGATGACATCGGCATCCTCCTCCACCATGGCAAACAGCTCGGCGGCCATGGCGACGGGATCGTCAAAGGTGTAGCCGGCGACGTTGTTGGGGTGGGTGGAAGTGGTGGTCTCGGGGGTGGAGAAGCCAACCAGGGCGACCTTGACGCCCTCCACCTCGATCACCTGATAGGCGCCGAAGGGGGTGGTCTGATCGGCCTCGGCAAAGACGTTGGCAACCAGAACCGGGAAGTTGGCGATAGCCTCCAGCTCCAGCAGGCGGGCGATGCCGTAGTTGTAGTCGTGGTTGCCGGCGGTCATGGCAGTGTAGCCGACCTCATTCATCACGCGGATGATGGCCTCGCCCTTGTTGAGGGTCGAGAAGGTCTGCCCGTGGAGGGTGTCACCGGCGTCGACCAGGATAGTGTTGGGGTTCTCGGCCTTCTTGGCGTCAAAGATCGCCTTGATGCCGGCGAAGCCGATGCTGGTCTCGCTGGCGGCCACGCGGGAGTGGGTGTCGTTGGTGTGCAGGATGGTCAGGCTGACGCCTTCCTTCTCCGGCTCGGGCTCGGGAGCGGGCTCCGGGGTGGGCTCGGGCTCGGGAGTGGGCTCAGGCTCCGGCTCCGGGACAGGCTCGGGCTCGGGAGCAGGCTCGGGAACCGGCTCGGCCTCGGGGGCCTTGATGACCTGACCGGGGAAGATCAGGTGGGGGTTCTTGATGCCGTTGAACTCGGCAAGCTCCTGATAGGTGACGCCGAACTTCTCGGCGATCCGCCACAGGACATCCCCCTCGACGACGACGTGCTCCGCGGCGCCGGCCAGAGGCGTGGCCACCAGGGAGAAGATCATCAGGACGGAAAGGAAGATTGCCAGACGCTTGGTGTTCTTCATGTTCTTTTCTCCTTCTTCCTCAGATCCCCAACACTCCGCCGAACTCAGGGGAAAGAGGGCGGTATCCCTCCCCGGCTGCATGAGACTGCGCCGCACCGAGCCGGACATCGCCTTGGGAATCCGATATTTTGGGGAAACTCCCCAATAGATTTATTGTATCCGAAAGCCAGACTTATGGCAATTGAACAATATGACGGTTTTTCTCTGTCACTTTTGTGCGTTTTGTTGAGAGCTGTGTCGGCAGGCTGGTTTTGGCGCGTTCTGTTGACGCCGGAGGCGCCTCGTTGCGCCGGGGTTTGACGCTGTGCGGGTGGAGTGTTGACAAAGCCTTTCCTTTGAAACAGCGCGAACGGCCGGCCCGTCCGGGGTGTGGATGCGGGCCGCAAGGCTAATCGGGGT
>JAFQKL010000115.1 GCA_017396965.1 Clostridia bacterium | reverse complement strand
GTGGAAGCCGCCATCCTCCTGCGCCGCTACGAGGTGGCGGGCAGCCTGCGCCTGGCCGACTTCGTCCGCCAGCACCGCATGGCGGCGCTGGTGAGCGGCATCACCCCCACCTGGGTGGAGCTGCATTACCGCGACCCGATGGACGGCAGCCTGCTGCTGCCGAGCTACCAGTTCGGCCTGCGTCCCGATGGGGAGGAGAGCGCCGCGGGAGAGGCGGGGACGGCGGGAGCGACGGAGGAAGAGCCGGCGGACGGCACGGCGGGCGCGTCGGAGAGCGCCCCGGCGGTGTCCGCGGCGTATTGAGTTCCCCGGTGTAGTGGAGGAGGGAAGGGAATTGACGGATCAATACAGTCAGCACAGCCAGCACAGTCCATCAAGTCAACCAATCCGGCACAGCCGGAACAGCCAACCCAGTCAACCCGGTCAACCAAGCCCAGCCGACCCAAACTGCCCACCCGACCGACCCCAAACCGACGCCTCCCCCCGCTGTACCGGCCTCCTCTGCGGCGCGGTCACGGCGGCGCTGCAATTCTGGTTCATCCCGAACTTCCTCGCACGCGGCGTCCCCGACGCGGTGTGGATGGCGCTGATGGTCATTCTGCCGGCTGCCGCCGCTGTGGCGCTGTTTCAGGCGGCGGGCGCGGTTCGGCCGTGCGCCCTGCTGTGGGCGCTGCTCACCGAGGTCGCGGTGGCGCTGCTCTTCCACAGTCCCCTCGGCGGCTTGCTCGGCTACCGGCTGGAGTCGTTTCAGTGGGATCTGTTCGACTTCGTCGCCTACGGGTTCTTCACCCTCGGCTGGGCGGTGGCGGCCACCGTCGCCCAGCTTGTCACCCTGACCGGGATCCGGCGATTCCGGGAGAGATCACCACACTAGCCGCGGCCGTCCGTCGGCCTCCATGGAAGGAAACGAAGGAATCGAAGGAAAGGAGGGAGGGCGATGCAATGGGGACGGGCCAAAACCGTGCTGATCGCCCTGCTGCTGGGGGTCAACCTCTTTCTCGCCATGTTCATCGCCGAAACCCAGACCGCCCG
This sequence comes from Clostridia bacterium, assembly GCA_017396965.1. GTDB lineage: Bacteria > Bacillota > Clostridia > Oscillospirales > Feifaniaceae > Galloscillospira. Next base: position 6,017 of record JAFQKL010000115.1, on the reverse strand, counting down.
CGGCCGGCTGAGTGAGGAGTATATCGCCGACACCGTCCGCCTGCTCGACCGCCGCGGCCTTTCGGTGGCCAAGGAGGATTTCTACGCCGTCCGCCTGCGCCTGCCCACCCTCACCTTCTCCACCGAGGGGATGCTGGACGGCCTGGTGACCGGCCTGCTCGGCGAGGTCCACGAGATGACCTCCACCGAGGAGGGCAGCCTCTACCGCCGCGACGGCAACCGCCTGCTGCGCACCGGGGCGACCGATTTTGTCTACTCCCCCGCGCAGCCGATCGGGGAGGAGGAGCTGCTGTCCACCCTGGAGCGGGCCGGCTTCCCGGCGGAGGAGTTTCTCGTCACGGAAAAGGGCCTCGCCCTGACGGTGGAAGGGGTGGAGGTGGCGGATTACGGGATCCGCCTGGAGGAGGGCGCCCTGCACGGGCGTCTGCTGCGGGCGGAGCATCTCCGCCGCCGAAATGACTCCCTGCTGGACACCGCCAATGCCCTGCTCGCCCTCAGCGAGGCCCTGTCCGCCGCCGGGCAGATCCCCTGCACCGTGACCGGGATTGCCCCGGTCTATCTCGCGGAGCTGAGCGGCCTCTCCAACGAGGCCACCCTGCGCCCCGGCTACCGCGTGGTGGTGGAGGGCGGCGGGGTGTGGTATGTCGAAGCGGCCTCGGGCGAGGTGTCGGCAGAGGCGATGGAGCTGGTGTCGGCAAAGGAGCGGAAGTGACGTTGTGTCGCTGCGCTCCATCCATGGGATGACAGGATGACGGGTGAATGGGGGTGGATGCCCGATCGGAGGTTCCGCCGCAGATTCTGTTGGATTTTCAATTCCCCACCTCTCCCGGTGGGGAGTTCAGGAAAGAAAAAGGAGTGTTTAGCCATGAAAAAGATCCTCATCGTCGTAGACTACCAGAATGATTTTGTCGATGGAAGCCTCGGCTTTGCCGGCGCGGAGCTGCTCGACGGGGTGATCTGTTCGCGCATCGAACAGACACTGGCCGAGGGCGGTGAGCTGGTCTTCACCTACGACACCCACGGAGAAGATTACCCCAACACCCACGAGGGCCGCTCCCTGCCGGTGACCCACTGCCAGCGCGGCAGCCACGGCTGGGCGCTGTACGGCAAGACGGCTGATTATCTCGGCAGGGCCGCCCGCTGCTTTGAAAAGCCCACCTTCGGCAGCCTGGAGCTGGCTCAGTACCTGCGCGACGGCGGCTACGAGGAGATCGAGCTGTGCGGCCTGGTGAGCAATATCTGTGTGGTCAGCAACGTGCTGCTGGCCCGTGCCGCCTGCCCCGACGCCAGGATTGTGGTCCACGCCAACGCCACCGGCAGCGCCGATCCCGCCGCCCATGAGGCGGCGCTGACGGTGATGCGCAGCGTGTTCGTCGAGGTGGTGGAGGGCTGAACGCGGGGATTGTAAGCGGGGGCTGTAAGACAGTGCCCGCCGAGGCTTCCCCGGGGTTTTCCGTGCGCTTGTAAGCACTGTGGTACCGCTTGCGAAGGCGGGGAGGCCGCTTGGTGTGCGGGAAACCTGTGGGGATGCGTGTGTATCACAAAAACAGACGAAATCAAAAAGCGCCCCGGCCGGTTCCCCGGCCGGGGCGCTTTTTGTCTGTTTTCCCGGTGAGATCTTAGGAGTTTCACTGAAAAAACGAGAAAAAGTCAACAGGATAGATGACGGATAGTAATCTTGATATCTGTCAAGATCAATGGAAATGAGAGATTGACAGATACCGGTCATATATCAGGATATCAGAAAAAGGAAACTGAAAAAGAGAACGGAACACCCGCCTCGCCTCAATCCCCCGTCTCCATCTCCCACGACGGCGAAACCTTCACCCGTCCGCTGCGATACCACACCAGCGAGAACGCCACCCCAACCGCCATCACCGCGAGGTTGACGGCGATGGTTGCCGCGTCCGAATTGCGGATCTGTCCGTAGACATTGAGGCAGCTGCCCACGAAGCACACCCACATCACCGCCTCAAACACGGCGCGCGGCATATGAAAGATCGACCGCTCCCAGGCTTCGGGGAACATCTCGGGGATCCGGCGCATGAAGAAGATGAAGAGGGCCTGCTGGGTGTAGGTGCCGAGCAGCGTCAGGTCGGAGATGGCGGAGATGTCCACCCCCAGCAGCAGCGGCGCCATGGTGATGAGGTAGTAGAGGAAGAGGTAGCGGTAGGCGGTCTTGTACTTCGGATGCAGCTTTCCCAGCGACCGCGGCAGCCAGCCGTCGTGGCTCATCATGACGAGGGGCTTGGGCACCGAGCCGATCAGGCCGTTTAAGGTGGTCGCCGAGGCCATCAGCGCGCCGCCGATCATGAAGAAGAGGTATTCCGGCGTGGAGAGAAAGGCCTGCGCCACCACCCCCAGCGTCTGTCCCGCCACCTGCTCCACCGGCAGGATGCCGGAGCAGACCACCCCCATCAGGGCAAACAGCACGGCGATGGCAAAGGTGGAGATCGCCGCCGCCAGGGGGAGGTCCCGCTGCGGATTTTTGGCCTCCGCCGAGTAGGGCATCAGCATCGTCGCCCCCATCAGCGAATAGGTGAGCAGGGTGGAGGCCTGAAACAGCCCGCCGAGGCCGGCCGGCAGAAAGTCGTGATCGAAAAAGCTGCCCCATTGGACCCGCGGCAGGCCGCGCACCGTAAACCAGATCAGCGCCAGCAGCAGTACCCCGGTCATGAGGTTTTGCACCTTGGCCATCGCGTCCACCCCGAAGAAGTTGACGAGGTAAAACACCGTAATCATCACCGCCGCCACCGGCTTCTCCAGCTGCGTCTCCAGGCGGAAGAGCTGGCAGAAGTAGAGGGCGAAGGTCTGCGCGTAGAGGTTGAGGCCCATCTGCGAGAGGATGTAGATCGCCAGATAGAACCCGCCCCAGCGCTCGCCGAGGAAGAGATTGCTCTGGGTGTACGCCCCGCCGAGCAGGCGGATCACCGAGCACATGAGAATCGTCGGCAACGCCGTACACACCACCCACACACAGGCCAGCAGATAGGCCAGGCACACCGACCGCCCGGTGATGGCAATCGCCCGCCCGGTGAACACCAGCACCCCGGAGCCGACAATGATGCCCACCGAAATGGAAAACAGATCCCAAAAGCCCAGCGTGCGCTTATAGTCCGGCAGAGATTCTCCGCTGGAGGGGATTGGGGGTTGGTTGGACATGAAGATTCCTCCTTGCGTGTCTGCTCACACCGCCGCGGCAACGGGAAGGACGGGGCTGTCGGTGGGGAGGAAGAGGGAAACAGCCTGTGTCCTTTGCGCAAAGACGCAGCGGTGCGGCGGCGTCTTTGCTGTTAGTCTTTGTCTCTTGCGGGGGAATATACCTGCGGCGGTGCTTTTGGTGGGGCGGTTTCTTGTGCCGACAGCGCAGCGACGGCCCGCCCGCCCGCTGGAGCCTCTCCCCGTCCCGGACCAGGCGGCCACCTCCTTCCATCCCCCACAACAAAAACCGGCGGCGTCCCGAAGGACACCGCCGGCCTTTTGTCAACAAGGGAAAAGCGAGGTTGAAAAAGAAGACTGAGCCGAAACTCCGCCCGGGAACAGCAGCAGCTGTCCGCCAGACGCAGACACCACAGCTCTTACACCCCGGTCTCGATTTCGTAAGACTGGGTGGGAGTGACCTTGCCGCTCTTGTACCAGGTCAGCGAGAAGACAACGCCGATGACCATGACGGTGACGTTGACGGCCAGGGTGGTGGCAGAGGAGTTGGTGATCTGTCCCCAAACATTCATCACGGAACCGGCGAAGCAGATCCACATGATGATGTCGAACATGGTGCGGGGCATATGGAACATCGAACGGTCCCAAGCCTCGGGGAACATATCGGGAATCTTTCTCATGAAGAAGATGAAGAGAGCCTGCTGAGTGTAGGAGCCGAGCAGCGTCATGTCGGAGACGGAGGAGATGTCCACGCCCAGCACCAGGGGAGCCATGGTGATGAAGTAGTAGATCAGCAGGTACTTATAGGCAGTCTTGTACTTGGGATGCAGCTCGCCCAGAGAACGGGGCAGCCAGCCGTCATGCGAGAGCATAACGAGGGGCTTCGGCACGGAGCCGATCAGGCCGTTGAGGGTGGTGGCAGAAGCCATCAGCGCGCCGCCGGCCATGAAGATGACGTACTCGACCTTGGTGAGGAAGTGCTCGGCGACAACGCCCAGAGTCTGGCCGGCCACCTCGGCAACAGGCAGGATGCCGGAGCAGACAACGCCCATCAGGGCGAAGAGGATGGCGATGGAGAAGGTGGAGATGGCGCCGGCCAGCGGGATGTCACGCTGGGGATTCTTCGCCTCAGCGGAGTAGGGCATGAGGGAGGTGGCGCCCATCAGGGAATAGGTGAGCAGGGTGGAAGCCTGGAACAGGCCGCCGAAGCCGGCGGGCATGAAGTCCTGATCAAAGAAGGTGTCCCAGTTGACCTTGGGCAGACCGCGGATGACGAACCAGACGAGAGAACCGAGCAGCACGACGGTCATCAGGTTCTGCACCTTGGCCATGGCATCCACGCCGAAGAAGTTGATGAAGTAGAAGAAGGTGATCATCACGGCAGCGACGATCTTCTCCCACTTGGGATCCATGTTAAAGAGCTGGCAGAAGTAGAGGGAGAAGGTCTGCGCATAGAGGGTGAGGCCCATCTGAGAAAGGATGTAGATCGCCAGATAGAAACCGCCCCACTTCTCGCCGAGGAAGAGGTTGGTCTGGGTGTAGCCACCGCCGAGCAGACGGATGACCGAACACATGAGGATAGTGGGCATCGCGGTGCAGACCACCCACACGCAGGCGCCGAGGTAGGCTAAGCAGACGGAACGGCCGGTGATGGCAATCGCGCGGCCGGTGAAAACCAGAACGCCGGAGCCGATGATAATGCCGACCGAGATGGAGAACAGATCCCAGAAACCGAGGGTTCGGTTATAATCCGGCATCTGCTCCGCAGGGGTGTTGACGTTTGCGGGTTCGTTGGACATAGGTCGAGATCCTCCTTGCATTTTTTGCAGGAGCCGCCGCGAACAGCGGCTCCTGCGCGTTGCGCGTCCCCCAAAGTATGGCGCCGAACACGGCTGTTGACGGACCGTGTGCGGCTGCTTTGGAGTGAGTGTATTGTAGCGTTAATCTTTTATTCATAAAATAGTCAGTTTTGAGGAAGAGTAGAAAATTGATACGAAACAAGAAATATGTATAAAATCTTGATGGACAGAAAAGAAGATTTGTAAGCATGATTTCGGCGTTTTGCACAAAATATAGAGGTGAAGTTGATGCTAAACTGACAAAAATCTGAAAAATAAAGGATAAATCGCCATATGAACTTTATATCATTCGGGTGATTTTGATAAAGCTATTACTAATTTAGGGACAATCTGAAAAACGGATAATGATATATGGATTGATTTGCAGAAGGCGCACAGGGACAGAGACAGAGTTTTGAGATAAAATATGGAATTTGTGAACGAAGTTCCGAATTTCTCGCGAAATGATGAACAAATGCCTCCCCGTCCGTCCTCCGCCGCAACGCGGCTTGTTTTTTTCAAACGCGGAAAGGACGGCCGCCCGGAGGCAGCCGTCCTTCCTGTCAACAAAAATTTACGCGCAAACCAATGCGGAAAAAGCGAGGGAAAAGGGGCAGCTTACTGACCGTTTTCAATCTCCCAGGACTGCGAGGCATGAACCTTGCCCGACTTGTACCAGGTCAGCGAGAAGACGACACCGACGACCATGACGGCGACATTGACCGCCAGCGTGGTAGCCGAGGAGTTGGTGATCTGTCCCCAGACGTTCATCACGGCGCCGGCGAAGCAGATCCACATCACGGTGTTGAACACCGGGCGGGGCATATGGAACATCGAGCGATCCCAGGCCTCGGGGAACATATCGGGAATCTTTCTCATGAAGAAGATGAACAGAGCCTGCTGGGTGTAGGAGCCGAGCAGAGTCATGTCGGAGACGGAGGAGATGTCAACACCGATGACCAGGGGCAGCATGGTGATGAAGTAGTAGATGATGAGGTACTTGTAAGCGGTCTTGTACTT
>JAFQKL010000114.1 GCA_017396965.1 Clostridia bacterium | reverse complement strand
GCCAGCTGTCCACCTTGGTGGGGATGGGAAGTGGTCTTGCCTGCAGCTCCATCATGCGGCGGTCGGGGCGGTGCTCGATATAGCTGCGCAGCAGGCGCGGGGTCTGGGCGGTGACCCACTGGCCGGTCTCGTCGTCCAGGTAGGTACAGAGTCCGTAGGCGCGGACGAAGTTGGCGGCACTGCTGATGAGGACAACGGCGTTGTCCGGCACCATCCTGCGGTGGGTGGGCTTTTGGGGATCGGTCCAGGTGTCGAGGTAGCGCTCGGTGTAGGTGTAAAGGGTGAGATTCGGGTCGGTGATCTCGCCGTAGCAGCGAACGCCGGAGGGCAGGGTTCTCGGATTGATCTCGCCGAGGACAAGGCGGCGGTTGTCGAGGCGCTTTTGCACCTCGGTGTCGGCGAGGAAGAGGCGCATCGCCTCCTTGCCCATGATCGCCATGTCGCAGTTGGAAAAGCCGCTCTCCTGCACCTGATCCACCCAGCTGTCGAGGTTGTCGAGGGGCTTCGCGCCGCTCTGCCCCCAGCGGGCGGTGCCCGTGAGGGTGACCTTGTTTTCGAGGCGGAAGTCGATCAGATCGTCGATGCCGGGGCCTTTGACCGGGATCCGGCCGGTGACGATTGCCTGCACCGCCATCCACTCCTCGCGGCGGGTGGCGTAGTCATTCAAGCGGTTGTACTCCTGCACCAGCAGGGCGGCGGCGCGGTCGGCGGGGGTTAAGTCGCTGTACAGCTCTTCGCCGGGCAGCCGCGTCAGCAGCTTGTCGGCGGTGGTGATGTCGGCGGGGTTGACCAGAGGGGGCTTGTAGGTTCTGGTCTCATAGCCTTCCGCCTCCATCACCTGGCCGCCGAGGCGGGGGTGGACAAAGGGGGCCATGCGGCGGTCGCCCTTGACCAGGTCGATGTCCACCGCCTCGGTGGGGAAGGTGCGGATGTCGGTGAAAAAGGTGTCGAGGAAAAAGGTGTGGACAGGGGGTGCCTGGCGCACCACCGCTGCCATGTGGCGCGGGGTGTAGATGTTGACCTCGTTAGGCATGGTCGGTTCCCTCCTCTTCGGGGTTGTCGTCGGTACCGGGGACGTCGTTTTCGGTCAGGTCGTCGGCGGGGAGCGCGGGCCAGGGGGCGCGGTCGAGCGGACGCAGGAAGATGCCGAGGCGGCGCAGCGGCAGCTCGAGGTCGGCGGCAGTGACGCCTGCCTCGAGGGCGAGGGCGTCCGCAAAGAAGGCCCCGCTCAGGAAGATGACCGCCTCCTTGCCGGCGGGGACGGCCTCGGCGGCGAGGCCGTAGAGGTCGGCCGTATTGGCGGAGTCGGTGACCGGGGTGACCTTGCCCTCCTTGAGCAGGACGGGGGCGAGGGCCTTCAGGTCTGCCCCCGCCATTTTGGCGGCGACGGCGACCGGGACGGCGGTGTCGGCGATGGCGTAATTCTGTCTTACGGAAAAGACCTTGGGATTCTCGTTCATCGGCGCTCTCCTCTCTGTTCACGGCCCATGCGGTGCAAGGCGGCAAGGACGGCATCCTCCGCTGCATGGGCGGGTGGCGGTGCGGCGGGAACGGCGGCGGCACCGCTCTCCCTGGTGTCGGCGAGGGCGGACGCCAGGAAGGCGGCCCCCTCCTGCTTTGCCTGCAGCAGGGCGGCGCGGGCAAAGGCGTCCGGCGTCATCGGCTGCTCGAATTTGGCGGCGGCG
>JAFQKL010000113.1 GCA_017396965.1 Clostridia bacterium | reverse complement strand
TCCCTCGGCTGAGCGGCGAGCCCCGGCATGGATTCCCGCAGATTTTGCAGCCCGGCCTGTCCCGGGATGGGCGCGGGGATCGACATACAGAGACAGCAAAACCCCCGACGGAGGTTATCTTCTCCGTCGGGGGTTTTCTGTGGGAAGTTCAAAATGGAGTCAGAGCATTATGCCGGAAAGCCTTCCGCCACCGAGAGGATGGTCAGGGCGGCGAGGGCGGTCCGCTGGCGGATGGAAGGGATGAAGACGTGTTCATTCATGGTGTGAATCTCCATCTCAAGGGCGGAGAGGGCGTCGATCGCGGGGACGCCGAAGGAGGAGATCCAGGCGGCGTCGGTGGCGCAGGGATCCCAGGTCTCAACCGGGTTCATGCCGAGGGCAGCGGCAGCGTTTGCGACACAGGCAAAGAGGCGGTCGCTTCCCTCGATCCGCTCCATCGCGGGAAAGAGGGTTCGCCAGCTGACATCGACGGTGCATCCATCCACCGTGACACTGCCCGGCAGGGTTTTCAGATTCGCCTCCGCCTCGAGAAAGCTCTCTGCCGTCGGCAAGCCGGCGATGCAGAACTGGGCGGTGGCATCTCCCGCAACCACACCGTTGGGTCGGCCGCCGGCGACGGGGGCGACGTTGTAGTAAATTTGGCGCTCCATGTCGTTGAAGGAGTAGAGACGGATGATCTGGTGGGCCATCTCGAGGATCGCGCTGCGGCCGCTTAAGTAGTCCGCCCCGGCGTGGGCCTCTTTGCCGGTGATCCTGAGGTCGCCAAGGATGACGCCGCGGCGGGCGGTGACAAACCGCACCTCGCCTTCCTCCTCACGTCCGCCTTCAAACACCAGGGCGAAGTCGGCCCCTTTGGCCTCCCGCTCAAAGAGGGCGCGGCCGGATTCTGAGCCGGTCTCCTCGTCGCAGTTGAAGACATAGGTCAGCTCCCAGGGCGGCAGCAACCCCTGCTCCTTGAGGATCAGCGCGGCGAAAAGCGAGATCAAAACGCCGCTCTTGCAATCGCCAACACCAAGCCCCCAGGCCCAGTCGCCCTCGATGCGAAAGGGGTGCGCGGCGGCGGAGCCGTCCGGGAAGACGGTGTCGAGATGGGCTGCGAGCAGCATCTTGCCCTTGGGGTCCTTCGGCCTCAGGCGGGCCACCAGGTGGCTGCCAAGCTGCGGCACAGGGATCTCCTCCACCTCAGCTCCAAGCCGGTCGAGCAGCGGCCGCAGCAGCTCAACCACACGCCGGTTGCCCGGCACGTTGCCGGTGCCGCTGTCCACCGAACAGAGCTTGCCGAGCAAAGCGAGCATTTCAGGCAGCAGACGGGCGGCTTCGTTGAGCAGCAGTGTTGCATGGTCTTGTTTCATGGTGTTTCTCCTTCTTTATCAGCTCAGCAGGTCCACCAGAATCTCCTCGGGGGAGAAGGTGGTTTCGATCATGCCCTTTTCCCGCAGCCAGTCGATGTTCTCCTGCCAGACGGCGGCGTCCTGAGACAGGAAGGGCGCACCGTCCTTCTCCATCATCGGCAGCAGAATGTCAAAGCTCACCTTCTCCACCTCACGGGTGAGGGGGAAGTTTTCGGCGTTCTGGCTTTCCATCATCAGGTCAAGGCTTCCCTCAGGATCGTTCTTCATCTCCAGAAAGCCCTTCTGACAGGCGCGCAGGAAACGGCGGTATTTGTCTTCGTTTTGCGCGAGCATCTCCTCGCCGGTCACCAGCACCAGGGCATAGTGGCTCGGCACACCGTGGTCGGTGACACGGATGCTGTCCATCGCAAAGCCCTCATGCTCCAGGGCGGGCAGCTCGTGGTTGAGAAAACAGCCGTAGGTGGCATCGACGTTGCCGGTGGTCATGGCGCTCATCAGGTCGAAGCCGACGTCCACCAGGGTGACGTCGTCCAGTGTCGCCCCCACAGAGGCGAGCAGCTCGGCGATGGCCACCTCATTGAAGGGGATGCCGGTGTGGCCGATCGTCTTGCCGATCAGGTCGGCGGGGGTGGTGATCCCCTTCTCCCTGAGCGAGGCGATGACGGCGAGCGGCTCCTGCACCACGGTGCCCAGCACCTTCACGGGGACATCCTCATTGGCTTTGGCGATGATGATGTCCTCTTCATAGTAGAAGCCGATGTCTGCGCGGCCGGCGGCGGGCATCGAGAGGGGGTCGCTGTTTCCCGCGGGGAACAGGATATTGACCGTGAGGCCCTCCTCTTCAAAATAGCCCTTGTCGATTGCCTGGTAGAGGAAGGCGTGGACGGCGTTGGGATACCAGTCCAGCACGACATCAATGGTTTCGGTCTCCTGTTCGCCCGATCCGGCAGAACAGCCGGCGAGCAGGAGCAGCATCAGCAAAAGAGAAATCAGTCTCTTCATGGTAAACACTCCATATTGCAATTGTCAAGGTTCATCGGTCAGGACTCCCCGCGCCAGCGAACCATGCGCTTCTCCACCAGAGAGACCAGCCCCACGCTTGCCATGGCAACCAGCGAGAGCAGGATCACAGGGGCGAACACCCCCGCCCCGTCGAGCTGGGTCATCATGCGGCGGGAGAAGTAGCCGAGGCCGCTCTGCGCCCCCAGCCACTCGCCAATGGCGGCGCCGATGATACTCATGGGCACCGCCATCTTGACGGCGGAGAAAAAGTAAGGCAGCGCGCAGGGCAGCTTGACCTTGGTGTACAGTTCAAAGGGGGTCGCCCCGTAGGTGATCAGCAGCTCGAGCATCTCGGTGCGGGCTGAGCGCAGACCGTCGCAGAGGGTGATGGCGATGGGGAAGAAGGTGAAGAGAACGGAAACCGTCACCTTGCTCCAGATGCCGTAGCCAAACCAGAGGACAAAGAGCGGGGCGATGGTGGTGGTGGGGATGGTCTGGGAGGCCACCACCAGCGGGTAGAGGGTCCGGTGCCAGAAGGGGCTGAGGTCCATCAGCAGAGCGAGGGAAACCCCGAGCACCAGCGAGATCGCAAGGCCGATCAGGGTGACCTTCATGGTGGCGGGCAGATGGACGGTGAGCAGCACCTCCCGCAGCTCCCAGCTGCGCTGTAAAATCTGCAGCGGGGTGGGCAGAATGTAGGCGGCGCTCAACTTCATGGCACCGAGCTGCCAGAGCAGCAGCAGCAGGAGCAGAAAGACCGGGGACGAGAAGTCGGTCGCCTTCTTTTCTCTGTTCATGCCGGCACCTGCCCTCTCAACATTCCCATCAACCCCTCCTTGAGCCGCGTCAGCTCCGGGCGGACGAGATCGCTTCGCCTGCGGCGGTCGGGCAGCGGCACAGGGATTTCCGTCAGGGAGCAGATGGGGGTGGATCCCACCGCGAGAACCGAGGTGGACAAAAACAGCGCCTCCTCCACATCGTGGGTGATGAAGAGGATGGTCATGCGGTGGCGCAGCCACTGCTCGAGCAGCCACTCCTGCATTGAGACACGGGTGAGGGCGTCGAGCGCCGAAAACGGCTCATCCAGCAGCAGCAGGGAGCTGCCGGTCAGCATGGTGCGGGCAAAGGCGGCCCGCTGACGCATCCCGCCGGAAAGCTCTTCCGGCATCCTGTCCGCAAGCCCCGCAAGGCCGACGTCGGCCAGCGCCTCCTCGATGCGGGCATTCCGCTCCGCCTTTGGCAGCGCACTGCCCACCTCCAGCGGCAGGGCGAGGTTTTCCCCCACCGTGCGCCAGGGAAAGAGCATATCCCGCTGCGGCATATAGCCACAGGCGCGCTCGATCTCAGAGAGCGGCGCCCCGTCGCGCAGGATGGTGCCGGAGACGGGGGTGAGCAGACCGCAGATCATGCGAAAGAGGGTGCTTTTTCCGCACCCGGAGGCGCCGATGATGCAGTGAAAGGAGCCGGGTTCGATTGAAAACGAAAGCTTCTCCACCAGATTCTCCCGCTGTCCCGGGTATCGGCAGGAGACCTCGCGGAATTCGAGCGCCTTCATTGTCTCAGCTCCCAGGACATATCCCAAAAGCCGAGCTCGTAGCGGCTGCAGTTGATAAAGATCTCGGTGAGATCAGCCATTGTCTCCTCAGAGACGTCGGCAGCGAGGGTGTTCATCCGCTGCATCAGCACGTCGTTTTCGGCGGCGTAGCCCTCGGAGGCGTAGCCCTGGATCCATTCGCCGTAGAAGGGGTGGTCGATGGCGCCGGGGATTTTGGCCAGCTTTTGACCGATCAGAGCGTAGCTCCAGGAGCAGGCGAGGATCGCCGCTGTGATCTCGGCCACGCCGCCTGACTGAGCGACGGCGAGCATATAGGAGGTGTAGGAGGCATTGTCCAGCGCCGGGCGGGCGGTGCGCACCTGCTGTTCGGTGATGCCGAGGCGGGCCATGTAGCTGCGGTGGATGCTCATCTCACCGTCCAGGATATTGTTGACATTTTTGGCGAAGGCGCGCATCAGATCGGGGTCCTTCGCCTTGGTGACACCGTGGGCGAAGACCTTGGCGTAGTCATAGAGGTAGAGATAGTCCTGCAGCATGAAGTGGCGAAACTTCTCGATGTCAAGACTGCCGTCGCCGATGCCGGTGACGAAGGGGTGGTTGAGGCAGGCCTGCCAGACGGGTTCGGCAGCTTTGTACAGGCGTTCGCAGACGGTCATCTTATTTCACCTCCCCGAAAAAGGCCCCTTCCAGGGCAAAGAGGTGGTTCATGGGCCCTCTCCCCTGCCCCAAATCGAGCATGGCGGCGAGGGCGCCGGAGATGTATTCCTTGGCGCGGCGGACGGCCGGCTCCAGCGCCATGCCGTGGGCCAGGTTGGAGGCGATGGCGGAGGAGAGGGTGCAGCCGGTGCCGTGGGTGTTGGGGTTGTCGATGCGGCGGCCGTGGAACCAGGTGGCGGTGTCGTCACGCCAGAGCAGGTCGTTGGCGTCGTTTAAGTCGTGACCGCCTTTGAGCAGCACGGCGCAGTGGTAGCGATGGCCGATGAGGGCGGCGGCTTTTTCCATGTCGGCGGGGCTTTGAATCGTCATTTCGGCGAGGATCTCAGCCTCGGGGATGTTGGGGGTGGCGACCTCGGCGAGGGGCAGGAGATGCTGCGTCAGCGCCGTGACGGCGTTTTGCTGAAGCAGCGGCGAGCCGCTGGTGGCCACCATCACGGGGTCGACGACGATGTGCCGCGCCTGATACTGCTTTAATTTTTCGGCGATGACCTCGATCAGGGCAGCGGAAGACACCATGCCGATTTTGACAGCATCGGGCCTGATGTCGGCGAAGACGGCGTCGAGCTGTTTGGCGAGGAATTCCGGAGTGACCTCGAAGATGGCGGTGACCCCGGTGGTGTTCTGCGCGGTCAGGGCGGTGACGGCGCTCATGGCGTAGACGCCGTGGGCGGACATGGTCTTGAGGTCGGCCTGGATGCCGGCGCCTCCGCTGGAATCGCTTCCGGCGATCGATAATGCTGTTTTCATGGGGTTGTCTCCTTTCGTTTTTTCAGCACTACGTTTTCTCGTGCGACAGAAGGTGGTGCCCCCAATCTGCCGCAGGAAGTCCTCCGACTTCCGGGGGTACACAAAAGAACGGCAGCAAAAAACGGGGAGTTTCCTGATTCATGGAAACTCCCCGCTTGTTTTGCAAGCTGCTGCATCCCTACGTTGGCATTACCCAAATCAGGTTCCGGGGTCGAAGGGCATTCCCTTCCTCTCAGCCTGTTTGCGCAAGCACCCCCTGCTATTCTTTTGTTGACTTATTATAGCGCCTTCTCATTGTTTTTTCAAGTACCTTTGTGAAATTTTTGTCCACAATCGGCATATTTCCCCTTCCTGTACCGTAATCAGCGACATTCGGTTTACGATAACTCCCGAGATTCACCGGGACAACAAAAAAGGGAGGGCCGCCTGCGGCTGTTGCCGGGCGGCCCTCCTCGTAAACGAATCGGCTTAGTGTCTTTGCTTTTCCGGATGGCGGCAGCCGTCTCAGATGACGCCCTGCGCTCTCAGCGCGTAAGCGACATGAAGGGCCACGCCGTCCTGCAGCGCCTCCTCATTGAGGTCGAAGGTCTCGGTGTGACCGGCGGCCTTGCCGGCTTCGGGCATGGTGCCGAGCATGGCGAAGGTACCGGGGACCTTCTCGACGTAGTAGGCGAAGTCCTCACTGCCGGGGGAGGGCGGAGTGGCCTTGACCGAATCCGGCCCGAACAGCTCGTGCATCACGCCGATGGCACGCTCCGCACAGTCGGGGTCATTGACGGTGGGCGGAGTGCCGGGGATGATCTCGACATGGGCCTTGGCTCTGAAGGTCTCGGCGGTGGTGGTGGCGATGCGGACGATGGCGTCGCGCAGATACTGGCGCATCTCGGGGGTGTAGGAGCGCACCGAGAGGTTGAGCTCGCCCTTGTTGGCGACGATGTTGGCACGGGTGCCGGCCACCATCTTGCCGACCGAGACAACGGCGGCGTCGGCCGAGTTGATCTCGCGGGAGACGATGGTCTGCAGGTTCATGACGATGGCGGCGGTGGCCACCACCGCGTCGATGCAGAGGTCGGGGCGGGAGCCGTGGCCGCTGACACCTTCCACCGTGATGTCAAACAGATCGGCAGCCGCCATACGCGGGCCGGGGGCGCAGGTGATCAGGCCGCGGGGGGCGCTGGAGGAGACGTGCTGGCCGAAGATCTCGTCCACACCCTCAAGGCAGCCACCCTCGATCATGATCTCAGCCCCATAGAAGCTCTCCTCGGCGGGCTGGAAGATGAGGCGGACGGTGCCCTTGATCTGATCTTTCAGCTGCAGCAGCACCTTGGCGGCGCCGAGCAGCATGG
>JAFQKL010000012.1 GCA_017396965.1 Clostridia bacterium | reverse complement strand
GACATTGAGGCCGTCACCGCCGTGACCATGAACGGCGAGGCCTACAGCGGCAGCTATGAGGTCAACCGCGTACTGGGCCGGGTCACCTTTGCGGAGGCCCCCGCCGCCCCGGAAGTCTCGGGGCAGGACAATCTGCAGATCACCTATGAGAAGCAGGTTCCGGGCTATGCCGAGCGCATTGAACACTGCCGCTTCGGCGCCTCCTTCGGCGTCGGTGGTGCCGACTACTGGTTTCTCTCCGGCAACGGCGACCACCCCGCCACCGACTGGTGCTCGGCGCTGCGTGACCCCACCTATTTCCCCGACTTGGGCTATGCCCAGATCGGCAGCGAGAGCAGCGCCGTCACCGGGTATCTGCGCGTTGGCGAGGATCTCGCCATTTTGAAGGAGGACAACGCCCAGGATGCCACCATCTTTCTGCGCGGGGCCGTGGAAGGGGAGGAGGGGGCGGTGTTTCCCATCCGGCAGGGGGTGAGCGGCGTGGGGGCGCTCTCTTACCGCAGCTGCGGCAGTGTGCGCGATGAGCCGCTGTTTTTGTCGCGGCAGGGGGTGTTTTCCATCGTCTCCTCGGCGATCACCACTCAGCGCAGTCTGCAGAATCGCTCTTATTTCATCGACCCCGTCCTCTGCCGCGAGGCGAAGCTGGAGGAGGCGGTGGCGGTCAACTGGGAGGGGCGCTACCTGCTGGCGGTGAACGGCACCTGCTATGTGCTGGACGGCAACCAGCGCAAGGCCTACCGCTCCCAGAGTGTGGATGACTACGTCTACGAGTGCTACCACTGGCAAAACATCCCCGCCCGCTGCTTTCTGGCGGTGGGGCAGGACCTTTACTTCGGCACGGAGGACGGCAGGGTCTGCCGCTTCAACAACGACCAGGAGGGGGTGCTCAAGTACCACGACGACGGCGCCGCCATCCCCTGCGAATGGAGTACCAAGGCCGATGACGACGGCGACTTTCTCCGTCAGAAGCGCCTGCTCCCCCGCGGCGTGGCGGTGCAGATCAAGCCGTATACCAGAGGCAGCGTCTCGGTGCTGCTGCGCAGTGAGTATGAAAACGAGCGGGAGGTCTTCTCCGGCGTCACCGACCTCTTTTCCTTTGATGAGATCGACTTTGCCCGCTTCGTCTTCAACGCCACCGACCGCCCCCAGGTGCTGCCGGTGCCGGCCTTATGCCGCAACTATCTCACCATGCAGTTTGTGGTGCGCAGCGACGGCGTTTATGAGGGCTTTGGCGTACTCGGCATCATCAAGCGCTTCACCAGGGGGCGAAACAGAAGATAAGGAGGGTTTTTTGTGGCCTATACGGATCATAAGATCAGCAGCGTGGACTACACCGGCCGCGACATCTCCGGCCTGCCCGACCACGTCGTCGGCCAGGCGGCGATGCTCAAGGCGCGGTTTGACGCGCTGACCAAGGAGCTGGTGGTGCCCCGCTTCAACGCCCTGCTCACCGAGCTTGCGGGCGGCGAGGGGGCGGAGGGCATCGGCACCGGCTGGAAGGACAAGACACTCGGCCGCGCCGTGCTGAGTGAGGATGTGCGCGAGATCACGGCGGATGAGACGGGGCGGCTGTCGGTCTCCAAAGAGGAGGATGTCTGGCTCACCGTCCCCGCCGGGCACACGGTGGTGGATGCCCACGGCGTGGAGCGCCGAAGCACCACCAGGCTGCAGTTTCTCAATTCGGATGTCACCGTCACAGGGGACACCACCGTGATTAAGCCGCTCGGCGAGGGCGGCGGCCTGCCGGGGCGGGACGGGCTTTCCGCCTTCGACGAGGCGGTGGCTGGCGGCTACACCGGCAGTCAGGAGGAGTTTGACAAAACGCTGGCCCGGCTTCCTGACATCGTGGAGGAATTTGAAGGGCTGACCGCCGGCAACTATCTCAGAAACAGCGACTTTTCCAACCCCTGGAACACCCTCGGTCAGACAAGCTATGAGGGAACCCTCTCCCGGTGCATCGACCACTGGGCGCTGGCGGCGCCGACCGGCGGTGTGCTGACGGTGGAGCCGGAGGGTCTGGTGATGACGGCGGCGGGCTATGCCGAGACGCTGACCCAGGAGTTGAGGGAGCTCTCCCACCTCGCCGGCAAGACCGTTTGCTTCTCGGTGGGCGGGGTGCCGCTCAGCGAAGGGGCCGCCTTTCACGCCCAGCTGAAGCTGACCTTGGGCGGGGCGGACAGCATGACCGCCTTTTCCGGGGCGGTGGACGGCGAGGTGGGCAGCGACTGCCGCGCCGTCGTCACCATGAAGCTGCCGGAGACGCTGCAGGACAGCCACGTCCTCGAGGCGAGCATCCGCTGCGACAATGTGGGCGACAAGGTGCGCTTTTGCTGGGCCAAGCTGGAGGAAGGGGAGGGGGCGACGCAGTTCAAGCCGGTCGAGCCTGCCCTGCTGCGGCTGGTCAACGGGCCGGACATCGGCTATCAGGTGGGCAGCTTCACCGGCGACTCCACCGAGGCGGGGACCATCCGCGTCATCGACTGCGGCTTCACCCCCTCCGCCGTGCTGATGCTGGTGATGGGCGACAACTGGTACACCGGGGAGGACACCCCCATGTACCGCGCCTCCGCCTACATCGCCCTCGCCACCAAAGCGCAGCCCTACAACAGCTCGGACACGTTGGAGGCGGTCAAGATCGTGGAAGGCGGCTTTGCCGTCACCTACAACACCTGGTCCGAATTCAACTACAGCGGTGCCCGCACCAACTACATCGCCTTCCGCTAGGCATGATTCACAAGGAGGGAATCTATGGCATACAATACAAGGCTGGGCTACGACCCTGAGATCAAAGACTATGCCGCCGCCATTGCCAACACCGTCGACAAGGCGGCCCGCGACTCGCTGCTGCAGCAGCGGCAGAACAAGATTGACCACCTGACCGCCACCGGTCAGATGAACAGCGACTGGGTGGGCAACGACATCGTCTCCACCTGGACCTCCACCTACCAGCCGGGCGGCTGGAACGACGACACCGCCAGCTACAATCCCCTGCCGCAGAGCAGCTCGGGCCCCCAGATCCGCTACAACGAGATCTACGCCCAGCAGCAGGCCGCCTATCAGCAGCAGATGCAGGAGTATCAGCGCCAGATGCAGCTCTACCAGCAGCAGGTGGCGCAGCAGATGGCAAGTCAGCAGGCCGCGATGGCGCAGCAGATGCAGTCGGTGATGGGGATGGTGGGAAACACCCAGCCGGTGCAGCAGAGCTACGACGACTACCTCGCCCTGCTCCGTCAGCAGTACGAAAAGGCGGAGCGTGAGCAGAGGGCGGCGGTGCAGGCGGCGGTGGACCGCGGCGTGAGCGAGCTTTCGGGCCAGGTCGGCAGCATCCATTCCGGCTACGACGACCTTGCCCGCGAGGCCTACATCGCCTATATGCAGGGCAAAAAGCAGCTGCCCTACAGCCTCGCCGCCGGCGGGCTGACCGGCGGCGTCAGCGAAAGCTCGGAGGTGGCGCTCTCTGCCGCCTATCAGGAGACGCTGAATCGAAGTGAGCGCGAGCGTCAGGCGGCGCTCTCGGGGGTGGACAGCGAGATCGCCGAGCTCAAGGCCTCCGGCAGCCTCAAGGAGGCGGAGGCCGCCGCCGCCAACGCCACCGACTACGCATCCGCCGTCTCCGGGCTTTACGGCGAGATGCTCGATGCCCAGCGGGCGGAAACCCAGCGTCTGACCAACCTCGCCATGTGGGCGGGGGAGACGATGCTCGACCAGCAGAAGGCGGCGAGTCAGATGCAGCTGGCAGTGTATCAGCAGGCGCAGGAGAACGCCCGCTGGCAGGCGGAGCAGCTGCTGCAGAGCCAGAAGCTTGCCTACCAGCAGGAGCAGGACGCCTGGGGCCGTCAGCTGGACAGCTGGGATCAGGAGCAGGAGAACTGGGAGCGGCAGATGGCGCTGGCCGAGACGCTGGCCGATGTCGGCGACTTCAGCGGCTACCGGGCGCTGGGGGTGGACACCACGGCGCTGGAGCGCAGCTGGCAGGAGCAGCAGGCGGCGCTGGCGGCAAAGTCCTCCGGCAGCCGCAGCGCGGGCAGCAGCCGCAGTTCGGGCGGCGGCGCATCCGGCGGCAGCGGCCGCTCCACCGCCTCCTCCTCCGGCAGTGTGGACACCGCCACCCTGGCGATGGAGCTGATTGACGAGGGGGAGATCTCCCTTGCCGATCTCAGCGCGCTGGGGGTGGACACCCGCGAGGTGCTGGAGCGGGCGCAGCCGGGGGTGACCTTAAAGCAGAACAACGAGCTGTTTTCCAGCGACATCAGGGCGGCGGCCAAGGTCTATGTCGAGGAACTGATGAAGCTCACCCGCAACAACGTCAACAACGCCTACGCCCAGGTGGGGGAGGATCTGGAGAAGAACTTCATCTCCCAGAACCTGGCCGACGCCGCTCTGCTGCTGCTGATGGGGGAGGTGGACTGGTGAACCTCTCCGTCACCGGCGAGGGCGCGGCCCGCCTGACCCTTTCGGCCATCGCTGCCCTCGTCCTCGCCGAGTTTTGCTACTACGCCCCCGCGCTGCTGCTGCTGATCGGCGTGATGGTGCTTGACTACGTCACCGGCCTTGCCAAAGGCTGGCTGACCGGCGAGCTGAGCAGCGCAAGGGGGCTGCGCGGGGTGGTGAAGAAGCTCTGCTACCTCCTGGGGGTCGCCGCCGGCTTTGCCGCCGACCTCGCCCTGTCGCTGGCGGCGGAGGGCCTCGGCCTCGCCGGCGGCCTGCCCGCCTACTTCGGCCTGCTGGTCACGCTGATGCTGGCGACAGGGGAGCTGATCTCGGTGCTGGAAAACCTGGGCACGATCGGCGTCCCCATGCCAAAAGCGCTGCGCAAAGCGCTGCTCAAGCTGCATGAGCAGAACGAGGAACAAGAGGAGGATGCCACTTGAGATACCAATACCCCTTCCGGGAGCCGTGGAGCGTCACCCTGCCCTATGGGGTGAAGGGCGCTGCCTGGAAGGCGGGTTTTCACAGCGGCCTGGATCTGGTCTCCCGCGCAGCCGGAGGGGACGGGGCGGTGCGCCCCGTCGCCCCCGGAACGGTGATCCGCGCACAGACGGGGCACGCAAGCTACGGCAACTACGTCACCCTCCGCCACCCGGACGGGATGCTCAGCCTCTATGCCCACCTCGACACCCTCGCCGTGCGGGCGGGGGATGCGGTGGACTACGACAGCCGCCTCGGCACGGAGGGGGCCACCGGCAACGTCACCGGCCGCCACCTGCACCTGGAGCTGCACCGCGGGGAGTATCTCTACCCCTCGCCGGTCGACCCCGAGGCCTTTCTCGAGGAGATGGCGCAAACGGAGGTCGAGGAGGCCGACGCCTATGCCAGAGAGGCGGTCGACTGGGCGCTGGCGCAGGGAATCCTGCGCGGAGACGGCGGCTCCATTCGCCTGAAGGACCCGATCACACGGCAGGACGCGGTGGTGCTGCTGCACCGCCTGTCCCGGCTTGACGAGGGGTAGGGCCCCCTGCAGGGGTCGCCGTCCGCAGACGGCGAAATCCCCTCCCCCCCGCGCATCAAAAATCGCGCCCACCCCAAAAGGGTGAGCGCGTTTTTGCATTCAGAGAAAGCAACCTTAGAAAGCAACTTTAGAAAGCGGGAACAACCGCGCCGTCGTAGCTGTCTTCAATGTGCTTGATCACGGTGTCGGTCTGCAGGGAGGCCAGCAGGTCCTTCATCGCCTGGTTCTCCTCGTTGCCGGCCTTGACGCAGAGGATGTTGGCATAGGTGGTGGCGGCGACGGAGTTCTTGTCCTCAATGGCCAGAGCGTCCTTGGCGGCGGAGAGGCCGGCCTCAATGGCGTAGTTGCCGTTGATGACGGCGATGTCCACATCCTGCAGGGCGAAGGCAACCTGAGCAGCCTCCAGCTCCTCGATCTTGAGGTTCTTGGGGTTGCCGACAACGTCCAGAGCGGTGGCGTTGAGGCCGGCATCGTCGCGCAGGTCGATCAGGCCGTTGGCCTCGAGCAGCAGCAGGGCGCGGGCCTCGTTGGTGGCGTCGTTGGGCACGGCAACGGTGGCGCCGTCGGCCAGGTCAGCCAGGGCCTTGCACTTTCCGGGGTAGATGCCGATCGGCTCATAGTGAACGGTGCCGATGCTGACGACCTCGGTGCCGTGCTCCTGGTTGAAGCTGTCGAGATAGGGCTGGTGCTGGAAGTAGTTGGCGTCGAGAGAGCCGTCGTTCAGGGCGAGGTTGGGCTGGACATAGTCGGTGTACTCCATGATCTCAAGCTTGTAGCCCTTGGCCTCGAAATCGGCACGGGCAGCTTCGAGGATTTCGGCATGGGGGGTGATGGAGGCGCCGACCTTGACGGTGATCACATCGCCGCCCTCGTCGGAGGAGCAGGCGGTCAGGGCGAGGCTGCAGAGGAGCAGCAGCGCCAGCAGCAGGGAAAGCTTCTTCTTCATGGGTGTTCTCCTTTTTTCTTTAAACTTTTTTGGGGACTATGGAAAGGAGGCGCTCCCGCCTCCGGGGAGACAACCTGGGGAGACTAACGGATGCGCTTGTCCACCCTGCGCGCCGCCTTCTCGCCGATCGACTGGAAGAGCTGCACGATCAGGCTTAAGAAGATGACCATGACCCAGAGGATGTCGGTCTGGCGGCGGTAGTAGCCGTAGTTGATGGCGATGGAGCCGAGGCCGCCGCCGCCGACGATGCCGGCCATGGCGGAGTAGCCCAGAATGGTGGTGGTGGCGATGGCGGCGCCGGTGAGCAGCGAGGGCTTGGCCTCGGGCAGCAGCACCTTTAAGATGATCTGCGAGGTGGAAGCGCCCATCGACTGGGCCGCCTCAACCACCCCCGCGTCCACCTCCTTGACCGAGCTTTCCACCATCCGCGCCACAAAGGGGAAGGCGGAGATGACGAGCGGCGGAATCATGGCGGTGGCGCCGATGGTGGTGCCGACCATGGCGCGGGTGAAGGGCATGACTGCCATCAGCAAAATGAGAAACGGCACCGAGCGCAGCAGGTTGATGAAGACGCCGAGAAACTTATTGAGCTTCGGCATCGGCTTAATGCCGCCGGGGTCGGTGACCACCATCACAAGGCCCAGCGGCAGGCCGATGACATAGGCGAGGGCGGTGGAGCCCAGCGACATATAAAAGGTCTCCACCGTGCCGATGGCCATCAGTTCGAGCATTCCCTTTTGAAACATCAGACCACCTCCTCTTGCACCACAACCCCGCGCTGCCGCAAGTAGAGCAGCATCCGGGCGGCGAGTGCCGTATTGTCGGGCAGCTGGATGACCATCTGGCCGAAGGTCTGCCCGTCGATCACCTGGGTGTTGGCCGAGAGGATGTTCACCGCCGCGCCGAACTCCAGCACCATGCCGGCGACAATCGGCTCCTCGGTGGCACCCTCCCCAAACGAGAGACGGTAGCGGCTGCCGGCGCCGAAGGTCTCCTGCCCGCGGTCGCTGGGGTAGATCAGCTTCTTGGCCGCGTCGCTCTGCGGATTTAAGAAGACATCCTCCACCCGCCCCATCTCCTGCACAAAGCCGCCCTCCAGAATGGCGACCCGGTGGCAGATCTCCTGAATCACCCGCATCTCGTGGGTGATCATGACAACGGTGAGGTCCATATCGCGGTTGATCTCCTGCAGCAGCTTTAAGATCTGCTGGGTGGTGGCGGGGTCGAGCGCCGAGGTGGCCTCGTCGCAGAGCAGCACCTTGGGGTTGGTGGCAAGAGCCCTGGCGATGGCCACGCGCTGCTTCTGACCGCCCGAAAGCTGGGCCGGATAGGCGGCGGCGCGGTCGGTGAGGCCGACCACCTCCAGCAGCTCCATCGCCCGCTTCTTCGCCTGCTCTCTGGGGGTGCCGATCAGCTCGAGGGGGAAGCAGATATTGTCCACCGCGTTGCGCTGCATCAGCAGGTTGAAGGACTGGAAGATCATGCCGATCTGCTGACGCTCGCGGCGCAGACTCTTTTCATCGAGGCCGGTCAGCTCGGTGCCGTCGATGAGAATCTCGCCGGAGGTGGGGCGCTCCAAGAGGTTGATGCAGCGCACCAGCGTCGACTTGCCGGCGCCGGAGAGGCCGATGATGCCGAAGATCTCGCCCTTTTCCACCGAAAGATCAATGTCCTGCAGTGCCACCACGCGGCCGGCGGCGCCTTCAAAGATCTTGGTCAGCTTGCGCAGCTCGATAATGGGGGAGGAAGAATTCTCCAAGATTCCATCATTTCCTTTCAAGAATTCGCCAATTGCGGGGCGATAAAAAAACCCCGTCCCGGCATCTCCCTGACGATCGGGGGATGCAAGGACGAGGCAAAAGCACTCGCGGTACCACCTTGCTTTGTGCGCACCTCGCGGCACACACCTTGACAGGTACGGAGCGGCACGGCAAAACCGACCCTCGATACCCTGACGCGATAACGGGCGCACCCGTTGAAACCTAAAGCGGACTCCCCCGCGCTCGGCTCACAGCTCCAAGACCATGTTCCACCGACTCTCCCGCACCCCTTCGCAGCTCCCGGGGCTCTCTGTGCCGTTCAATGCCGGTCTACTCTTCTCTTCTCAGCCTTTGAATATCCAATTGGCAACGGGAAAATTTTAACCGAAAACGCCGGGGTTGTCAACACCTCTTCACAATTTTTGTGAAAAGAGACGGAATTTTTCCGCACCTCCCCGGCAGAATTGACGAACCTGTCAGCGCCGCTACAGCAGCTTGCGCCGCCGGAAATACAAAATCTCCGCCGCAACGATTGCCACCGACAGCGCAATCACCCCCGGATAGCCCAGCTGCCACCGAAGCTCCGGCATATGGACAAAGTTCATCCCGTACCAGCCGACCATCAGCGTCAGCGGCAAAAAGATGGCGGAGATGACGGTGAGCAGATTCATGGCCTTGGTCTGGGTCAGCTCGATCTGGGTCTGGTACATCTCGCGGATCTGCAGCGTGTAGTCACGCAGCAGGTCGACGTGCTCCTGCAGCCGCCCGATGCGGTCGGCCAGGTGGGCGAAGGCGGTGCAGTCGTCCTCCGGCAGCAGCTGGTTGGTGTTGGCGCGGATGGTGATGGCGAGGGTGAGCAGCTGATAGTAGTAGGAGTGCAGCGCCATCAGGTCGCGGCGGTAGGGGACGAGCAGGGGATAAAAGGGGTCGGGCAGGCCGGTGAGCAGCTGGTTTTCCAGCTCGTAGAGCTTGTCCTCACAGGACTGGATGAAGGAGATGTCGTTGTCCAGCAGGGAGTTGAGCAGCAGGCAGAAGAGGTCAAAGATGGTGCTTTCCACGGGAAACACCGTCTCCCGCAGCCGCCCCAAGAGATGCACCAGCTGCTCGGGGTCGCCGATGAGGAAGAGGCGGCTTTCATAGATGTAAAAGCCGAAGCACAGATACCCCGTGATGCCGTCCCGCTGCTTTAAGGGGACGCGCAGCGTGCCGAGGATGCAGCTGCCGTACAGCTCCGCCTTGCTGTAGCGGATCTGGTTGAGCTGGCGCAGCAGCGTCCGCCGGTGCGGGGAGTTGGCGGCCATTTCGGCAAACTCCTCCGCTGTGACCAGCAGCAGCTGCTTCTGCGCGGCGGCGATCGGCTCGCCTTCTTCGTTTTTTCTCAGCCGGGTGTCGAGCAGGTAAAGACGCATGGGGCAGTCTCCTTTCGCGGCGGGCGGGATTTTCTTTCCTTATTGTACACCGCCGGCGGGCCGCTGAAAAGGGATCTGCACAAATTTTGTGATTTGTAATGAGATCTGCCCGCCTTGCGTTTGTTCCTTTTTTATGGTAGAATATCTGCACGGACCCCGTCCGGCCGCCCGCATCCCGCCCCTTTGCCCCGCCGCACGGCAAAAAAGTGGCGGAGAGGGCCTCTTTCCCGTGGGAAAAGACAAAAAAGTGCTTGCATTTTCCCTTTTAATGTGGTATGCTGGTAAGGCTATACGAATCCAACGTCAAGTGAGGTGAAACAACGTGAAAGAGGGTATTCATCCCAACTACAAGCCCACCACCATCCGCTGCGCCTGCGGTGAGGTGATTGAGACCGGTTCGACCAAGAAGGATATCAAGGTTGAAATCTGCTCCAAGTGCCATCCTTTCTACACCGGCAAGCAGAAGCTGGTTGATACCGGCGGTCGTGTGGATCGTTTCAACAAGAAGTTCGGCTTAAAGTAAGCGATAAAAAACCACCGGCCACGGTGGTTTTTTGAGAGACGAGGAGCCGGTGTTCCCGGCCCCCTCCGGTCTCAACCGCCGAGCCGGCAAAGGAGAGCCTTGTGCAAGCGGGGATCTCCCATATGTGCCCGTGGCGCAGCTGGATAGCGCGTTGGACTCCGACTCCAAAGGTCGCAGGTTCGAATCCTGTCGGGCATACCAGGTTTGATGCTCACTTTAGATACGGGCGGCTGAAAGCCGCCCGTATCTAGCGTTTGTGGGCTTTTTGGACCCCGAATTTTTTTGGTCGCAACCATAGATATGGAAGGAGCGATTTTGGATACGAACCTTCCCTGTTAACACACTTTGAGAAAAGTGTCAGCGGTGCCCCCTTTGAGCGCAACTGGCGAAGAGGAATTTTTTGAGACAGGAATCACGGATCTTTCTTCCCCCAATTGCGTTGAAAAGAGGCCCTGAACCTCGACAGAAACCATAAGAAAATCCACACAAGTCCACACGACAGCACCGGATCAAACGACAACCGAATCAGGGCACCAGCCCCACCAAGGCCGAAGTTTTCACGAAGAAGACTTCGGCCTTTTTGTTTTCCCGACAGATTCAGCTTGCAGCACACAGATCAATACGCTCCCCCACCGGCCGTGCTCAAAAAAAGGGCACGGCCTTTTTTATT
>JAFQKL010000112.1 GCA_017396965.1 Clostridia bacterium | reverse complement strand
TATGCCATGCCGACCACCTTTCTCCTCGGGTCGGTGTTCTGCTGCCTCGCCGACCTCATCGCCCGCACCGCCTTTTCGCCGACCGAGCTGAATCTCAGCACCGTCACCGCCGTGCTGGGTGCGCCGGTGGTGATCGCCATGATGCTGAAGCGAAGGGAGCGGTGAGCGGAGAGGGACGGCTGGCAGGCAAAGGAACAGGGGAAAGGATTGAACTGCCGGGAAGGTGTCAATTGAGGAAAGAAGACCGCCAAAGCGAGTTGCTCAGTCTGTCAAAAAACCGCAGCCTCCCCCGCCACGCAGGCCGCCCATCCCACAGTACCTGTGTCACCGCAAAAGAGCAGGTCTGTCAAGGGCTTTGAGGGGTGGAGATTTTACAAAAGCCCGTCCCCCGCAAGGGCTTTTGTAAAATACTACCCCGTCCCTTGACAGACCGGGCACACCCCACCCCACAATGGAAAGAGGGGCGAAGCCACTCCTGTGCTTCGCCCCATGTCTGCCTCACAGCAGGCAGTGAAAGTCCGGGAGTATTCTTTGCGTTACTGCGACGCAGTCGGCTCCGGCGTCACTGCGACGCAGTCGGTTCCGACGTCACCGAGACGCAGTCGGTTCCGACGTCACCGCGACGAGGCCACCCCCCGTCCCTCCTGCGAACCCGGCTTTTTCACCGACGGAACAGTGTTCCGGACAACGAAGCGCATGAGAAGGAGGCACCCCCATGCATCCACCGATCCTCACAACCGAAGACCTGGCGGTGGGCTACGGCGGCCGTCCGCTGATCCGCGACATCGCCCTCTCCATCGGCCGCGGCGAGGTGGTCAGCCTCATCGGGCCGAACGGCTCGGGCAAGTCCACCGTGCTGCGCAGCATCGCCCGTCAGCTCCAGCTGCTGAGGGGGCGGGTGGTGCGGGAGGGGGAGGATCTGTCCTCAATGGGAGGACAGGAGCTGGCCAGGCGGATGGCGGTGCGCCTCACCGGCAGTCCGTCGCCCGAGTGGATGACCTGCTTCGACGTCGCCGCCTCCGGCCGCCACCCGCACACCGGGCGGATGGGCCTGCTGCGCCCCGCCGACCGTGCGGCGGTGGAGGAGGCGATGGTGCAGATGGAGGTCTGGGAGCTGCGGGACCGCGACTTTCGCGCCGTCAGCGACGGCCAGCGCCAGCGGGTGCTGCTGGCGGCGGCCCTCTGTCAGCAGCCGCAGGTGCTGGTACTCGACGAGCCGACCGCCTTTCTCGACATCCGCCACAAGATCGCCCTCTGCGCCCTGCTGCGCCGCCTGGCCCGTGAGCGGGGGATGACGGTGCTGCTCTCCCTGCATGAGATCGAGCTGGCGGAGCGGGTGTCCGACCGGCTGGTGTGTGTGGGGGAGGGACAGATCCTGCAGGTGGGCACGCCGGAGGAGGTCTTTCGCGCCGGGGCGATGGAGCGGCTGTACGGCCTGGGCGGGGGGATGGCGGATCCGCTCACCGGCAGTGTGGAGCTGCCGAGGTGCGAGGGGGAGGCCAAAGTGTTTGTGGTGGCGGGGGGCGGCAGCGGCATCCCCGTCTACCGGGCGCTGCGGCGGCGGGAGCTGCCCTTTGCCGCCGGAGTGCTGGTGGAGCAGGATGTCGAGCTGCCGGTCGCCCGCGCGCTGGCGGCGGAGGTGGTGACCGAGCGGGCCTGTCACCCCATCGGCGACCGGGCCTTCGAGCGGGCGCGGACGCTGCTGCTCGCCTGCGGCCGGGCGATCTGCACCGACTTCCCCGTCGGCCCGACCAACGAGCGTCAGGCGGCGTTGCGTCAACTGGCGATCGAGCGGGGGCTGGTGTGGGAGGACTGGCGGGAGTAGCCGCCCGCAGCCCGGCCCTTCCGCCCGGCATCCCCGCTGATTTTATCGAACAGGAGTGACACCATGAGCCACATCCTCCTCATCCTCGACGGCCTCACCGACCCCGCTTTTTCCCCAGGCTGCCTCAGCAACCTCGCCGCCCTGCGTCCGGCCGGGACGGTGAACACCACCCCGCCCGGCCACGACCCCGAGAGCCTGCCCTGCATCCTCACCCTGCTCGACGTCCCCGTGCCCGCCGTCCCCTGCCGCGGCTACCTCGACGCCGTCGGCGAAGGGCTGGCCCCTGAGGCGGACGACCTCTGCCTGCGGCTCAGCTGGTACGCCCTCGACGCCGAAGGCCGCCTCGACCACCCCGTCCCGGCGCCCGCCGTCTCCGACCTGCCGCCGTCGCTGCAGCTGCACCCCATCGGCGACTACCGCAGTATTCTGATCCTCGAACGGAGGGCCGCCCTCGTCCCGCGGCTGCACACCCGCCCGCCCCACCGAGGGGCGCGTCTGCCGGCGGGGGCCTTCCGTCCCGCCGGAGACCCGCTGCTGGAGCAGTTTTTCGACCGTCACCATACCGCGACCCGTGCCGCCATCCCCTGGGGCCCCGCCGCGCCGGTGACCCTGCCGCCCTTCCCCCTGCCGGCCGCCGCCGTCGCCGCCGCCTCGGTGGTCAAGGGCCTGGCGCGTCTGCTGGGGATGGAGGTGCTCTCCCCGCCCGGCGCCACCGGCGACACCGACACCGACCTCGCCGCCAAAACCGCCGCCGCCCTGGACGCCGCCCGCCGCCGTCCCTTTGTGCTGCTGCACCTCAACGGCGCCGACGAGGCCGCCCACCGCCGCGACGCCGCCGGCAAGCGGGCCTTTCTCGCCGCCGTCAACCGCCACGTTCTGCCGCCGCTGCTGGCCTGCGGCCACAGCCTCACCGTCACCGGCGACCATGGGACCGACCCCGCCACCGGCGGCCATGTCGGGACGCCGCAGCCGGTGTGGACCAATCTCAGGGAGGGATTTGATGCAAAACAGTGCCTCGTTTTTCCGAAATACCGCCTGTGAATACTTCCCCTGCCACCAGGGGGCCGACCCCGCGCAGTTCAACTGCCTGTTCTGCTACTGCCCCCTCTACGCCCTCGGCCCCCGCTGCGGCGGGCGGTTTCGCTACACCGAGCGGGGGGTCAAGAGCTGCGTGGACTGCCTGCTGCCGCACACGCCGGGGGGGTATGACGTTGTCGTGAAACGCTTCCCCGAGCTGGCCGAGCTGGCGCGGGAGCGGGGGGACGGGGGAGAGGGGTGACGGGGGAGTGTGGTCGGCAGACCACACTCCCCACGTCCATTATCCCCCTGTACCCGCCCGGCCTGTCAAGGGCCGGGTCGTATTTTACAAAAGCCCTTGCGGGGGACGGGCTTTTGTAAAATCTCCACCCTAAACCCTTGACAGGCCTGCCTTTTCGCGCTTGTTTGGTCGCGGCGCGATGGGCGAAGTTGGTCCCGCATAGGCAGGCTCGATGGGTCGGTTTGGGTGCTGTGCGATGGACAAAGCTCGCACGCCCCTCCCCGCCGCACGCGACGCGGCAGAACAGAGGCAGGAGGGCAGGCTGTCAAGGGGCGCCCGAAGGGCGGGGGGTGGAGATTTTTTTGGAGGGGGGCCGGCGCTTGCGCCGGCATTTCCTCTCCCC
>JAFQKL010000111.1 GCA_017396965.1 Clostridia bacterium | reverse complement strand
CGAAGAAAATGCTCACCCTCCGGGGTCGGCACCATTCCCTTGGTGGTGCGGTCAAAAATCGTGATCCCAACAGACGTTTCCAGCTCGCGGATGCAGCGGCTGAGATTGGGCTGTGTGTTGAAAAGGATTTCCGCCGTCTTCTTGATGGAGCCGATTCGCGCCACCTCAACAGCGTATTTCAAGTGTAATATATTCATGCCTGAAAACCTCCTTCTAAGATCCGCTCAAAGTGGGTCTGTCGGGGGCCGAGAGGCCAGAGGAGTTGACGATTATTATATGGGAGATATACAAGAAAAGAGATATCGATATCGGCAAAAGCGACAACTGACGCAAAACTGTGGTTCAAGTTAATTGCTGCATCTGACCTGAATAATAAAAGACAATATGCGAAAACAATAATAATATTCAAAACAAAACGGTGAATAGAGCGCATATATCTCTTTTCCATCTATTTTCTCATAAACTGCCGCATTTTGCAAGAGAAAGTTGCGGGAACCGATGGACTGCCCCTGTGGCAGACAAAGTGAAAGTATGTCAAAAAGCGGGGGAGATATACGGAACAGAGCATAGGCAAGATCACAAAGAAGATACTTCGATATCGTCAAAAGGCTTGGTATAATAGCGTTGAAAGAGCAAAGAATATGCAAGGTAGCGAAATCATACAGAAATCCCCCAGAGAGCTGCCCGGCAACATGAAACCCAATGACAGCAGGATGCTGTCCGGTGAAAGCAAAGTTCACAAATGATTCAAAGGAGGCAAACATTTATGAAGGGTTTTGCAATGATCAAGATCGGTGAGGTTGGCTGGATCGAGAAGGAGCGCCCGGTGTGCGGTCCGATGGACGCCATCTGCAAGCCCCTTGCCATCGCCATCTGCACCTCCGACGTCCATACCGTCTGGGAGGGCGCCGTCGGTGAGAGACACAACATGATCCTCGGCCACGAGGGCTGCGCCGAAGTCGTCGAGGTTGGCTCGATGGTCAAGGACTTCAAGCCCGGTGACCGTGTTCTCGTCCCCGCCATCACCCCCGACTGGAACTCCCTTGAGGCTCAGGGCGGCTACTCCATGCACTCCGGCGGTATGCTGGGCGGCTGGAAGTTCTCCAACTTCAAGGATGGCCTCGATTCCGAGTTCTTCCATGTCAACGACGCCGACGGCAACCTCGCTCATCTGCCCGACAGCATCAACGTTGTCGACGCCTGCATGCTCTCCGACATGGTGCCCACCGGCTTCCACGGCGTTGAGCTGGCCGATGTTCAGTTCGGTGATTCCGTCCTGGTTGTCGGCATCGGCCCGGTCGGCCTGATGAGCGTGGCCGGTGCTACCCTGCGCGGCGCCTCCCGCATCCTGGCTGTCGGTACCCGTCCGAAGTGCGTCGAGGCCGCCAAGTTCTACGGCGCCGACGAGTTCATCAGCTACAAGAACGGCCCCATCGACGAGCAGGTTCTCGCTCTGACCGGCGGCAAGGGTGTCGATAAGGTTGTCGTCGCCGGCGGCGATGTCACCACCTACGAAGCCTGCATCAAGTGCCTCAAGCCCGGCGGCAAGATCGGCAACGTCAACTACCTCGGCAGCGGCACCTATATCAACATCCCCCGCGTTGAGTGGGGCGTTGGCATGGGCCACAAGTCGATCCACGGCGGCCTGATGCCCGGCGGCAGACTCCGCATGGAGAAGCTGGGTGCCCTGGTTGCCTCCGGCAAGCTCGATGTCAGCAAGCTGGCCTCTCACGTCTTCGAGGGCTGGGACTATGTGCCTCACGCTCTGCAGCTGATGAAGGATAAGCCCGCTGACCTGATTAAGCCCGTTGTCAAGTTCGCCGACTAATTTTGGATGATTTCCCCGGTCGAAAGGCGGTCCCCCACAGGGGGCCGCCCGGCCGGCCGGCCCTGAGCGGCTCTGGTTTTCGCAGGATGTGACGTTCACAGAAGGCGACAAGCCGGCGGCTCAGGGCTTTCAGCGGTTAAACAAGAGGAGTGGAGGTAGTTTATGAAGATTCTGATCGTCTCCGGCTTTTTGGGGGCAGGTAAAACGACCTTTATCAAAGAGCTGATCCGCAAGACCGGGCAGTACATGGTGGTCATGGAAAACGAGTTCGGCGAAACCGATCTCGACAGCCAGGAACTGTCCAAACAGAACGGGCTGGAGGTCATGGAGTTCATGGACGGCTGCGTCTGCTGCTCGATGAAGGACAGTTTTGTCAACTCGGTGATGGCGGTTTCCGCCAGTCTCGACCCTGAGTATCTGGTGGTGGAGCCGACCGGCGTGGCCAAGCTCGGCAACATCCTTGAGAACATGAATCTGATCACCTATGAGCGAATCTCCCTGCTTCGCCCGGTGGTCATTCTCACGCCGCGCAGCTACCTCGCCAATCTGAATGAATTCCCCGACATCTACCTCGACCAGCTGAAAAACGCCTCCATCATTGTCTTCTCCAAGGCTGAGAACGACACGAGGGAGGAACTCGAGGAGGTCATCGCCCACATCCGCACCCTCAACACCGAAGCCGAGATCATTACCGAGCTCTACGCCAACCTCGACCCCGCCTGGTGGAAGCAGCTTCTGATTGATGAAAATGAGCGTGAGACTGTCCGCACAGAGGATGAGGCGCTCGACCTCGATGAGATCACCGTCCGCCACGGGGAGATGGGTTCGCTGGGTGAGCTGGTCGCCTTTCTCGAGGATGTCCTGCGAGGACGCCTCGGCGCCATTGTCCGCGCCAAAGGTGTGATGCGGGTGGCAGGGGAGTTTTTGCGCTTCGACCTTGCGGACCGTATGTACGCTGTGATTGCCGAAGATGCGGAAGATCCCAAGCCCCAGAGCGTGTACATCGGCCGCGAACTCGCCAAGGACGAGCTTTATGCCCGTCTGCACACCGAGGCTGCCAGAGAGCAGCACGATCATCACCACGACCACGGCCCCGACTGCGACTGCGGCTGTCACGACCACCACGACCACGTCCCCGACTGCGACTGCGGCTGTCACGACCACCACGACCACGTCCCCGACTGCGGCTGCGGCTGTCATGACCACCACGATCAGAGACACCCGGCCTGAACCGTGATCCCCTTACCTGCACATTGGAAGACAGTTTGTTTCATTTGTCAACTTTGGAAGAAATAAAGCTTGCAGACAGAGCGTTTTTCTATTATAATTTGGAATAGTAGCACCTACCATGCGGGATACCGCGTACAGTTTCTATGAGGAGGCTTCAGATTCAGATGTACAAGATCGTCAGAAAAAAAGAACTGAACCCCACCGTCACGCAGATGGAGACCGAGGCGCCGCTGGTTGCGAACAAGGCGAAGCCGGGACAGTTCATCATCCTGCGTGTCAACGAAGAGGGGGAGCGGATTCCGCTCACCGTCGCGGGGACCAACCCCGCGGAGGGGACCGTTAAGATCATCTTCCAGGTGGTCGGCGCCACCACCGAGCTGCTCAACCACAAGAAGGAAGGCGAGTCCATCCAGGACTTCGTCGGCCCGCTCGGCGTCGCCACCCACACCGAGGGGATCAAGAAGGTCTGCATCGTCGGCGGCGGCGTGGGCTGCGCCATCGCCATGCCTGTGGCGGAGGAGTTCCACCGTCAGGGCGCTCATGTCACCAGTATCATCGGTTTTCGGAATAAGGATCTGCTGATCCTCGAAGACGAGTTCAAGAGCTTTTCCGACAAACTGATCGTCATGACCGACGACGGCTCCTACGCCAGAGAGGGCAACGTCACCGTGCCCTTAAAGGAGATGCTGGAGGCCGGCGAGCAGTTCGACATGATCATCACCATCGGCCCCCTCGTGATGATGAAGTTCGTCGTCGCCGCGGCCAAGCCCTTCAATGTCCCGGTCACCGTCTCGATGAACCCGATCATGATCGACGGCACCGGCATGTGTGGCGGCTGCCGCCTCACCCTGGTGCAGGACGGCAAGAAGGTCACCAAGTTCGCCTGTGTCGACGGTCCCGACTTCAACGGCTATGAAGTGGACTTCGACGAGGCGATCTCCCGCGGCCGGATGTACTTTGAGTACGAGCGCCACGCCCATGAGGAGACCTGCAACCTGTTAAAGAAGTCGGAAGGAGTGTAAACGATGGCCATTGATCCCAAAAAGCTCGAGATGCCGACCCAGGCCCCCGAGGTTCGCGCCCACAACTTCAGCGAGGTAGCCCTTGGCTACACCAAGGAGATGGCCCTCAAGGAGGCCTCCCGCTGCCTCAACTGCAAGAACAAGCCCTGTGTCGCCGGCTGCCCCGTCAACGTCAACATTCCCGACTTCATCATGAAGATCAAGGAAGAGGACTTCGAGGGCGCCTACCAGATCATCAACGAGACCTCCTCGCTGCCCGCCGTCTGCGGCCGCGTCTGCCCGCAGGAGAGCCAGTGCGAGCAGGTCTGCACCCTTGCCAAGCGGTTTGACCCCGTCGGCATCGGCCGCCTGGAGCGCTTTGTCGCCGACTGGCACAACGAGCACGCCACCGAGAAGCCGGTGAGACCTGAGAGCAACGGCCACAAGGTCGCCATCGTCGGCTCCGGCCCCTCCGGCCTCACCTGCGCCGGCGACCTCGCCAAGAAGGGCTACCAGGTCACCGTCTACGAGGCCCTGCACACCGCCGGCGGCGTGCTGGTCTACGGCATCCCCGAGTTCCGTCTCCCCAAGGCGATCGTCGCCAAGGAGGTCGAGACCTTAAAGGAGCTGGGCGTCGATGTCGTCCCCAACGTTGTCATCGGCAAGACCCTGACCATCGACGAGCTGTTTGAGATGGGCTTTGAGGCCGTCTTCGTCGGCTCGGGTGCCGGACTGCCCAACTTTATGAACATCCCCGGCGAGGCCCTCAAGGGCGTCTACTCCGCCAACGAGTTCCTCACCAGAAGCAACCTCATGAAGGCTTACGAGGAAGACCCCAAGACCCCCATCATGAAGGGCGGCAAGGTGGCCGTCGTCGGCGGCGGCAACGTCGCCATGGACGCCGCCCGTACCGCGCTGCGCCTCGGTGCCGAGCACGTCTATATCGTCTACCGACGCTCGATGGAAGAGCTGCCCGCCCGTAAGGAAGAGGTCGAGCACGCCGAGGAAGAGGGCATCGACTTCCGCCTCCTCTGCAACCCCGTCGAAATCCTGGGCTACAACAACCCCGACGATCCGAGAGACCCCAAGAACGGCTTTGTCAACGGCATCAAGTGCGTCAAGATGGAGCTGGGCGAGCCGGATGCTTCCGGCAGACGCCGCCCCGTCGTCATCGAGGGCAGCGAGTTCACCCTCGATGTGGACGCGGTTGTCATGTCGATCGGCACCAGCCCCAACCCCCTGATCAAGTCGACCACCAAGGGCCTTGAGGTCAACAAGTGGGGCGGCATCATCGTCAACGAAGACGGCCTCACCTCGAGAGAGGGCGTCTACGCCGGCGGCGACGCGGTCACCGGTGCCGCCACCGTCATCTCGGCCATGGGCGCCGGCAAGGTTGCGGCCAAGGCGATCGACGAGTATCTGCAGAAGAAATAAGAAATCGGAGGTGAGGTGGTGAGACTTTTTCTCTGTCCCAACCGCTTTACCGATCAACAGGCGGAGCAGGCTGTTCGCTGCCTCCACCACCTGGAGCAGGGTGGGGGACATGAAGTCGCCCTGTCGGAGGCCGACAGCCTCCGCCTGTTTGGGGATACCCGTTACATGAAATTCGACCCCGCCGGGAGTGACCTTCTGGTCTCTCTCGGCGGGGACGGCGCCGTCCTGCGGGCGGCGCGGGTGGCCATGACAAGCGGCAAGCCGCTGCTGGGCATCAACAGCGGCCGGCTCGGCTACCTCTGTGCCATGGACTATGAGGAGCTGCTCCGCTTCAATGCGCTGCTCGGCGAATGTACCCCCTCTGTGCGCACCATCCTCGAGCTGCGCCAGGGGGACACCTGCTGTCAGGCGCTCAACGACGTCATCATCGGCAAGAGCAACTTTGGCTCCACGGTGGATCTCACGGTCGGCATTGACGGCGAGGAGGCCATGGAGGTCCGTGGCGACGGCCTGATCATCGCCACCCCCACCGGCTCCACCGCCTACAACCTCTCCGCCGGTGGGCCGACGCTCGACCCCGAAACCCCCTCCCTCGTCCTCACCCCCATCTGCCCCCACTCCCGCCACGCCAGCCCCCTGGTGATCAGCGATCGGCGCACGATCACGGTGCAGGAGAGGGACAACAACGCCCAGGTCTATGTGGATGGGGTTCATCTCGGCAAGATCCAGCCGGATCTCACCGTCCGCAAAGACGAGAAGCCCGTCACCCTGCTGGTACGCAAGGGCAGAGTGCTGAAGGGGTTCTGACCGACTGCCGGAAATGCCGCCCGATCATCCGTGAAGCGAAAGCAACCGGGGAAGCGGCCTGCCTGAACCTTTCGTTGCCCCCCGATTCTATCGTGTCGCGACATCAGCGGGTCCCTCCAGGAGTGACCCGCTTTTTGGCGTGTCTGAAAACTTGCGTTCTCTGCATCAAAGTTCATTTGAAAGGGAGTGTCCTTATGGTTGTATCGATCTGTGTCGGCTCTGCCTGCCACCTGAAAGGTTCCAGGGATTTGGTCGAACTGCTCAAAAACGCCATCGAAAAGCACAATCTGAGCGAAGAAGTCACCTTAACCGGCAGCTTCTGCCTCGGAGAGTGCAACCGCAACGGCGTTACCATCCAGGTGGACGGTGAGATCTGCCCCGGTGTCACCGTGGAGGAATTCCCGGAGTTTTTCCAGACGAAAATCCTTGACCAACTGGGGAAGGGGGCGACCTGAAGATGCAAAACTGTCTGACCCTGAAAAAATCCAACTGCAAAAACTGCTATAAATGCATCCGCCACTGCCCGGTCAAATCCATCCGCTTCTCCGCCGGACAGGCACACATCATCGGCGATGAGTGCATTTTATGCGGCAACTGCTTCGTCGTTTGCCCGCAGGATGCCAAGCAGATCGTCAGTGAGGTAGAGAGGGTAGAAGTGCTGCTGCAGAGCAAGGCTCCCGTCATCGTCAGCCTCGCACCCTCCTTTATCGCCAGCTTCGAGGGGGTGGGCATCGAGTCGATGCGGGAAGCTCTGCTCAAGCTGGGGTTCCACCATGTCGAAGAAACCGCGCTCGGCGCCACCATGGTCAAGCGCGAATATGAGCGGATGCTCAAGGAAGAGGATCACGATATCATCATCTCTTCCTGCTGCCATTCGGTCAATCTGTTGATCCAGAAATACTTCCCGGAGCAGCTCAAATACTTGGCCCACGTCCTCTCCCCGATGCAGGCCCACTGTCAGGATATCAAAAAGCGATTCCCCGGTGCCAAAACCGTCTTCGTCGGCCCCTGTGTCGCCAAAAAGGACGAGGCCATGAATTCCGGTGGCCTGGTGGACGCGGTCCTCACCTTTGAGGAGCTGGCGGACTGGCTGGAGCGCGCCGGCATCGAGCTGAAAAAAGAGATCCACCCCGAGGAGCAGAGCCGCGCCCGCTTCTTCCCCACCACCGGCGGCATCTTAAAGACGATGGCGCTCGACGCCCCCGGCTACTCTTACTTAGCCCTCGACGGCGTGGACAACTGCATCCACGCCCTGCAGGACATCCAGAGCGGCAGCATCCATCGCTGCTTCATCGAAATGTCCGCCTGCACCGGCAGCTGCATCAACGGCCCTGTGATGGAAAAGCGCCGCCACAATCTGGTGCGCAGCTACCTCACCGTGGCGGGCTACGCCGGCAAGAGCGACTTCCCCGTGGAACAGCCCGCCACGCCCCAGCTCGTCCGCGCCTTCGAGCCCATCCGCCGCTCCACCCAGCTGCCCACCGACCAGGAGCTGCGCGAGATCCTGCGCGAAATGGGCAAAAACCACCCCGAAGACGAGCTCAACTGCGGCTCCTGCGGCTACAATACCTGCCGCGAAAAAGCCGTCGCCATCTATCAGGGCAAAGCCGAGGTTTCGATGTGCCTGCCCTTCTTAAAGGAAAAGGCCGAGAGCTTTTCCGATACCATCGTGCGCTATACCCCCAACGCCCTCTTCGTCCTCAATGAGAAGCTCGAGGTGCAGCAGCTCAACTCCGCCGCCCTCAAGCTGGTCAACCTGCGCACCCCCAGCGATATTTTGGGCGACCTCGTCGTCCGCATCCTCGACCCCACCGACTTCCTCAAGGTGCAAAAAACCGGCCGTGGCATCTACAACCAGAAAACCTACCTGCCGGAGTACAAACGCTTCGTCGAGGAGACCATCGTCCCCGTCAAGGAGGGGCGGATGCTGCTCTGCATCATGCGTGACGTGACCGACGAAGAGGACGAGCGCCGCCGCAAGGAGGAGCTCAGCCGCAAAACCGCCGAGGTGGCGGACAATGTCGTCAACAAGCAGATGCGCATCGTCCAGGAAATCGCCTCCCTCCTCGGAGAGACGGCGGCCGAAACCAAGATCGCGCTGCATAAGCTGAAGGAGTCGATCCGTGATGAATGATCTGTGTGCCGACATCGGATATAAGAGCATCAACCACTACGGCGAACAGCTGTGCGGCGACCATGTCGACGTGGTCGAGCAGGAGGACGGCTCCACCGTCATCGTCCTGGCCGACGGCCTCGGCAGCGGCGTCAAGGCCAGCATCCTCTCCACCCTCACCTCCAAGATCCTCTCCACCATGATGGCCGCCGGCCTCTCGGTGCAGGACTGCGTCTCCACCATGGTCGCCACCCTGCCCGTCTGCTCGGTGCGCGGCGTGGCCTATTCCACCTTCACCATCATCCACCTGCTCGATAACCACACCGCCGAGCTGATCCAGTACGACAATCCCCATATCATCCTCCTGCGAAACGGCAAAGCCACCCCCTACCAGAAAACCGAGCACCGGGTGGACAACAAGAAGATCTTCTTCTCCACCATCCCTCTGCAGGAGGGCGATGTTTTTCTCGCCATGAGCGACGGCTGCCCCCATGCCGGCATCGGCAACACCTTCAACTTCGGCTGGAAGGAGGAGGACATCGCCGACTTCATGGAGCTGATCACCCCCATCGGCTACACCGCCAAAACCCTCGCCACCATGCTGGTCGACGAATGTGACCGCCTCTACGACAGCAAGCCCGGCGACGACGCCACCGCCTGCGTGGTGCGCATCCGCCGCCGCGAGCCGATGAACGTCCTCTTCGGCCCGCCCGCCAACCGGGACGACAGCGGCCGCATGATGAGCCTCTTCTTCTCCCGCGAGGGCAAGCACATCGTCTGCGGCGGCACCACCGCCTCCATCGCCGCCAACTGGCTGGGCAAGCAGCTCGAGGTGAAGCTCAACTTCGAGCTGGACGGCGAAGTGCCCCCCATCGGCTCCATCGAAGGCGTAGACCTCGTCACCGAGGGCGTGATCACCATCAACAAGGTGCTGGAATACGCGCAGGACTACGTCAGCGACAATCTCGCCTACCAGCAGTGGAGCCTCGGCCGCGACGGCGCCTCCCTCATCAGCCGCATGATCTTCGAGGAGGCCACCGACATCAACTTCTACGTCGGCCGCGCCGTCAACCCCGCCCATCAGAATCCCGATCTGCCGATCAACTTTAATATTAAGATGAATCTGGTAAAAGAGCTGAGTGAATGCTTAAAGAAGATGGGAAAGCACGTTAAAATCAGCTATTTCTAAGCCCGGCAGCGGGTGTGGATGGAGAATTGCAGGGTTTTGAATTGGTTTTTGAATGACACAGAAAAGCCCCCGCAGGCCGAAACCTGCGGGGGCTTTTTGCGCATTCAAGCGACGAACGCCAGGGGAGGGGAGAAGCTTACTGCAGCAGCTGCAGCACACCCTGCGGAACAGCATTGGCCTGAGCCAGCATCGCCTGAGCGGACTGGATCAGGATGTTGTTCTTGGTGTACGCCATCATCTCGTCGGCGACGTCGGTGTCGCGGATGGTGGACTCGGCGTCCTGGATGTTCTCTTCCATGACAGCGAGGTTGTTGGCGGTGTGCTCGAGGCGGTTCTGGGTGGCGCCGAGGGTACCGCGGACGTCGGAGACGTAGTTGATCGCGTTCTTGATGACGTTGACAGCCTTCTGAGCGCCCT
>JAFQKL010000011.1 GCA_017396965.1 Clostridia bacterium | reverse complement strand
CGGCGGGGGCCGGCGCCCGCCGGCACGCGCCGGGAGACGCCGGGAGCTGCGCGGGGAAAGACCTCAAAAAAACGAAGAGGCCTGGACAACAGCCGGAGGTCAGAAAACAGGCAGAGCGCCAAACCGCGCAGCTCCCGGCTCGACGCCGTCAGGCGGCGAGCGCGGGGCCGGGGGGTGGGCGGGCGGGGAATCGGATCAAGGAAATCGCCGCAGCGATTTCCCTCCTTTTCCCCTCCCCTTCTTCTCACGCGTCCCGCCGGGGCGGCCCGTTCTGCAACCAGCCCACCCGGCCGCGTCAGCCTACCCCACAAACAGATCCGCCCGCCTACTCCTCGTCAACCGCTTCGTCCAACTCCTCCAACTCCTCGTCAGACGTCGCCTCCAGATCCAGCGACTTGAGCACAGCAGCGATCTGCGCCCCCCGCGTAATCGAGTCATCGGCGACAAAATGGAACTCCGGCTGACTGCGCAGGTTCACCCGCCGTCCCACCTCGCGGCGGATGTAGCCGGCGGCCGACTTCAGC
The DNA here is from genome assembly GCA_017396965.1 of Clostridia bacterium. Taxonomy (GTDB): domain Bacteria; phylum Bacillota; class Clostridia; order Oscillospirales; family Feifaniaceae; genus Galloscillospira. The sequence continues at coordinate 2,461 of JAFQKL010000011.1, read as the reverse complement.
CCCTTCAGGCAGTCCTTCACCACCTGCTCGTCGCCCATCACGCTGATATAAGCCTTGGCAAACTTGAGGTCGGGCGTCACCTCCACCCGCACCACGCTGGTCATCAGCGGCACGCGCGGGTCCTTCAGCTCGCGGATGATCTCCGCCAGCGCCCGCATCACTTCTTCATTGATCCTTCCGTTACGATGCTTTGCCATACAGAAAATCTCCTCATCCAGTCAATATGACGATAAACAATCAATACGACGATAAAACGTAAAAGCATACGGACAAGGCCGGTGGTCAACCGGCCTCATCCGTGCTTCTCAACTTAAGGCCCTGCTCAGAGTGGCCCTTTTTAATCGCGATATTCTTCCATGATGAAGGCTTCAATGATGTCGCCTTCCTTAATATCGTTAAAGCGTTCCAGACCAATACCGCACTCGAAGCCCTCGTTGACCTCGCGGACATCGTCCTTGAAGCGGCGCAGCGAATCGAGCTTGCTCTCGGCGATGACCACGCTGTCACGCAGCACGCGCACCGAGTCACTTCTGTGGATCTTGCCGCTCTTGACATAGCAGCCGGCGATGGTGCCGACGCCGGAGACCTTGAAGGTCTGGCGCACCTCGGCATGGCCCTGAATGACCTCGCGGTACTTGGGCGCGAGCATACCCTTCATGGCGGCCTCCATCTCCTCGATGCACTCGTAGATGATGCGGTAGGTGCGGATGTCCACCTGACGCTGGGCGGCATCCTCGCGGATGGCGGCGTCGGGGCGGACGTTGAAGCCGATGACGATGGCGTTGGAGGCCTCGGCCAGCATCAGGTCGGAGCCCGTAATGGCGCCGACGCCGGAGTGGATGACGCGGACCTTGACCTCGTCGTTGGACAGCTTCTCCAGCGAGGAGCGCACGGCCTCGGCGGAGCCCATCACGTCGGCCTTGATGATGATGTTCAGCTCCTTCATCTCGCCCTGCTGGATCTGGTTGAAGAGGTCGTCGAGCGAGACCTTCTGCACGCGGCCGGCGCGCTCGGCCTTCTCCTCGTTCTTGCGCTGCTCGGCCAGCTCTCTGGCCATCTTTTCGTCCTCGACGGCGTAGAACAGGTCGCCCGCCTGCGGCACTTCGGCGAGGCCCATGATCTCCACCGGCGTGCTGGGACCGGCCTCCTTGATGCGGCGGCCCTTGTCGTCGGTCATGACGCGGACGCGGCCGACGGCGGTGCCGGCGATGATGACGTCGCCGGTGCGCAGGGTGCCGTTTTGCACCAGGATGGTGGCGACGGGGCCGCGGCCCTTGTCCAGCTCGGCCTCGACCACGGTACCCTTGGCGCGGCGGTCGGGGTTGGCCTTCAGCTCACGCATATCGGCGGTGAGCAGCACCATCTCGAGCAGGTTGTCGATACCCTCATGGGTGACGGCGGAGACGGGGCAGCAGATGACGTCGCCGCCCCAGTCCTCGGGGACGAGGCCGTGCTCGGTGAGCTGCTGCATGACGCGGTCGGGGTTGGCCTCCGGCTTATCCATCTTGTTGATGGCGACGACGATCGACACCTCGGCCGCCTTGGCGTGGTTGATGGCCTCGATGGTCTGGGGCATGATGCCGTCATCGGCGGCGACGACGAGGATGGCGATGTCGGTGACATTGGCGCCGCGGGCGCGCATACTGGTGAAGGCGGCGTGGCCGGGGGTGTCTAAGAAGGTGATCTCGCGGCCGGCGGCCACCACCTGGTAGGCGCCGATGTGCTGGGTGATGCCGCCCGCCTCGCCGGAGGTGACGTTGGTGTTGCGGATGGCGTCGAGCAGGGAGGTCTTGCCGTGGTCGACGTGGCCCATGACGACGACGATCGGGCTGCGCGGGACGAGATCCTCCTCGCGGTCCTCGGAATCGTCGATCAGACGCTCCTCGATGGTGACCACGACCTCCCTGGTGTACAGCGCGCCGAACTCCTCGGCGACGAGGGCGGCGGTGTCGAAATCAATGGTGTCGTTGGCGGTGTGGGCAAAGCCCATTAAGAACAGCTTCTTCACCACGTCGCCGTTGGTCTTCTTTAAGCGGGTGGCGAGGTCGCTGATGACGATTTCGTCGGGAATGGTGATGTTGAGCGGGGCGCGGCGGGCCTTTTCCAGCTCGAGACGCTTGAGCTTCTCGGCCTCCGTCTCACGGCGCTGCTGCTGCGGGGCGCGGCGCTGGTTCTTGTTCTGCTTGCCGACCTTCTGCTTGCTGCCGCTGCCGAGGTTCTTGGCGCGGCCTTCGGCGAGCTGGTCGAAGCGCTCATCGAACTTACTGAGATCGACGCTGCCGGCGCGGGTGTCCACCACGCGCACCCCCTCACGGCGGGTGGTCCCGGTGGACAAGGAGTTCTTTCGGCGATACACCGATCACGTGGCCGAGCAGTTCTTCCGCGTCGTAACGCGCGTTTTCGACACCGGCCGTGCCAAGGGCACGGGTCCCGCCCTTCAGCACTTCTCCAAGATAGTACT
>JAFQKL010000110.1 GCA_017396965.1 Clostridia bacterium | reverse complement strand
TTCATCGTCTTCTTCGGCGTGGTCACCGCGCTGCTGCCGGTGGAACAGGGGCCGGTGGGGGTGCTGGCTTCGGGGTTGCTGGAGATGACGGGGGGCGTGACGCGGGCGCGCGCTCTGGCGCTCGCCCCGCAGCAGCGGCTGGCGCTGCAGAGCTTTCTCATCGGCACGGCGGGGCTTTCGGTGCTGTGCCAGGTGGGCGGGGTGCTGGAGGGAAGCGGGATTTCGCTTGGGCCTTATGTCTCGGGCAAGCTGCTCTCGGGTGCCGTGTCGCTGCTGCTGACGCTGACGGCGGCGCCGCTCTTTCCCCAGTACACGGCGGTGTCGCTGCCGGCGGTGCCGGAGATCTCCTTCCCCGCCTATGCCGCGCTCACCCTGCTGACGGTGGGGTCCTTCTCCCTGAGCGCCCTGGTGGTGCTGGGGTTTTCGATCTGGGCCGAGCGGGGGCGCAACCGGCGGCTGCGGGGGTCGTGAGCCGGGCGGCGGGACAGGGGGCCCGCCGCCTCTCTCTCTCTCGTCTTCTGTGTCTCTTTTCCTTCTCTTTTGTGAAAATTTTGCGGAATTAGTTGCATTTTCCATCATGATGATGTATAATCTTATGAATACGAGGAGGTGGTTGCAAAATTACGTTGTCACAATGCTCCCCCGCCGGACGGCGGGACAAAAAAGCGCCAGAACCGGGGACTCCCCGGTGGACGAGGGAAGGGTTGATCGAGCTTTCGGCGGGTGCCCTTCGGCCGGTTCGCGGGTCGTGAGTGCTTCGCAAAACTGCGGGTGACCGCAGCACAAACCGGAGCATACGCGAAATGTTGTTTTTGAATCTGATTTTGCTTTTCTATTAAATCATCATGGGAGGACCATCTGAAATATGTGTGGAATTATTGGATATGTCGGCAAGCGCAACTGCGCCAAACTGCTGGTGGACGCGCTGAAGACACTGGAATACCGCGGCTATGACTCCTCCGGCGTCGCCTTTTTTCATGACGGCATAATCGAGACCGTCAAGGCGGCGGGCCGGATTGCCAACCTCGAGGCGAAGATGGCCGAGCGCCAGGTGGAGACCCACTGCGGCATCGGTCACACCCGCTGGGCCACCCACGGCGGCCCCACCGACGAGAACGCCCATCCCCACAGCAGCGAACACATCTCCCTGCTGCACAACGGCATCATCGAGAACTATCAGGAGCTTAAGGACTTCCTCACCAAAGAGGGCTACACCTTCCTCTCCCAGACCGACACCGAGACCGCCGTCCATCTGATGGACTATCACTACAAGAAGACCGGCGACTTCCTCGAGGCCGTCATCGCCGCCTTAAAGGAGATCCGCGGTACTTATGCCTTCGGCATCATCTGCAAGGACGAGCCGGGCAAGATCATCTGCGTGCGTCAGGAGAACCCCCTGCTCATCGGCCTCGGCGACGGGGAGAACTTCATGGGCAGCGACATTCCCGCCTTTATCAAGTACACCAAGCAGTACCTGGTGATGGAGCCGGGCGAGATCGCCATTCTCGAGGCCGACAAGGTCACCGTCGTCGATATCGACAAGAACCCCATCGAGAAGAAGCCCCTCACCGTCACCTGGGACTACGAGGCGGCGGAGAAGGGCGGCTATCCGCACTTCATGATCAAGGAGATCCACGAGACCCCCGCCGTGCTGCGCGCCACCATGAACCCCCGCATCCGCGAGGGCAAGGTCTGCTTCGATGAGGCGGAGCTGCCCGATCGTCTGCTCAAAGAGGCCAGAGGCATCACCATTCTCGCCTGCGGCTCTGCCATGCACGCCGGCATGGTGACCAAGTATGTCATCGAAAAGCTCTGCCGCGTGCCGGTGACGGTGGAGGTGGCCAGCGAATTCCGCAGCCGCGAGCCGCTGCTCACCAAGGATGATCTCACCATCATCATCAGCCAGTCGGGCGAGACGCTCGATACCCTGGCGGCACTGAAGATGGCCAAGGCCTGCGGCTCCACCATCCTCTCGGTGGTCAACGTGGTCGGCTCCTCCATCGCCAGAGAGAGCGACTATGTGGTGTACACCTGGACGGGGCCGGAGATCGCCGTCGCCACCACCAAGGCGTACAGCGCCCAGATCGCCATTGGTTACATGATCGCCGCCCGCATGGCCTATGTGCGCGGCCTGATGGACGAGGCGGCCTTTGTCGCCTTCACCGAGACGCTGCTGAAGCTCCCCGAGCAGGTGGCGGCGCTGACCAACCGCGAGGAGGAGTTCAAGAGCCTCGCCAAGAACTACTGCGACGATGAAGACCTCTTCTTCCTCGGCCGCGGCATCGACTATGCCGCCTCGCAGGAGGGCTCCTTAAAGCTCAAGGAGATCTCTTACATCCACAGTGAAGCCTACGCCGCCGGCGAGCTCAAGCACGGCACCATCTCGCTGATTACCGACGAGGTGCCGGTGATCGGCCTGGTCACCCAGTCGAAGCTGGTGGAGAAGATGGTCTCCAACTTAAAGGAGGTCAACGCCCGCAACGCCAAGATTCTCGCCGTCTGCCGCGAGTCGGCGGTGCCGCTGCTCTCCTTTGCCAACGACATCGTCTCCCTGCCCGACGCGCCCGACGAGATCATGCCCTCCCTTTCGGTGATTCCGCTGCAGCTGCTCTCCTACCACATCGCCGTGCTGCGCGGCTGCGATGTCGACAAGCCGCGCAACCTCGCCAAGTCGGTGACGGTGGAATGATGTCGCTTCGCAAGGCGCGGCCGCTGTTCGGCAGCGATGTCTCCCCGCGCTGCTCTCTGTGTGAACACGGGCGGGTGCTGGAGGGGAATCCCCATATCAGCTGCCGCTATCGGGGGATGGTCACCGAGGGGTATCACTGCCGCAGGTTTCGCTACGATCCCTTAAAGCGGGTGCCTCCGAAGGCGGCGGTGCTGCCGAAGTTTGAGGCGGAGGATTTTTCGATCGACTGAGTGATCCCACGGAATTTCAGCTTGTCAAAAAAGCTTTGATTGCCATGAAGAAATGGAAGGCAGGCGGAAAAATGTGATTTTCCGCCTGCCTTCGGCAGCAGCATGACCCGTGTCCCTCCTGTCAAGGGTGCGGTCGACAGAAAAATTTTGTCCCTTGCGGGGGACGGAACAAAAATTTTCTGTCTCCCCGCCTTCGGCGCCCTTGACATCCGGTCCCGCGCCCGGGATAGGGCAGAAAACCGGCAAGACGGTTTTCTTTGATTTTTTATACCGGGGTTTTTCGACAGTCTGAATTTGCGGAGGTACAGCGGATGAAGCTCAAAAATCCCATGCTGGTCGTGACAGATATCGACAAATCAGTGGAGTTTTACAAAAACGTACTGGGCCTGCGCGTCGTTTCGGATTTTGGCGCAAACAAGACCCTGACGGGTGGCCTGTCACTGCAGACGCTGGACAGCTGGCGGGGATTCATCGACAGCGACGATGTCTCCTTCGGCGGAAACAGCTTTGAGGTGTATTTCGAAGAAGATCATTTCGATGCATTTGTGCAGCACCTGAAGCAGTGTGACGTGGAATATGTTCATCCGGTCAAGGAACATTCGTGGGGCCAGCGTGTGGTCAGAATTTACGATCCCGACAGGCATATCCTCGAGATTGGCGAGAATATCAAGGTCGTTTGCAGACGATTTTTGGATTGCGGGATGACGCCGGAACAGGTTGCCGGGCGGATGGATGTTCCCTTGACGTTCGTCCATGCCTGTATGCGCTGAATCCCAGTGGATCTGTTGCGTTTGATGGAGCGCCCTCCCTTCGTCCCTGCGGCGGGGGGAGGGTCTTTCCTGTCCCCATCCGTTTAAAGGCTGGTCGGACAATCAAAAACCGGACTGCCTGGGCAGCCCGGTTTTTTCATCCGTGATTTTTTTGAGACAAACCGCCGCAGGCCGCGCCGTGTTACGGACGCAGACCGAGGCCGCCCTCGAGGGTGAGGGTTTCGCCGGTGAGATACTTGAAGTCGGGGTGGGCCAGCTGGACGCAGACGCGGCCGATGTGCTCCTCGGGGTCGCCGAAAAAGCCCATGGGCGGGGTGTGGACGTTCTTCTCGAAGGCGTCGGGATAGGCCTTCTGGAAGTTCTCCAGCTGCGCGGTCCAGGCGAGGGGGCAGATGACGTTGACATTGATGCCGTCCTTGCTCCACTCGGTGGCGGCGACGCGGGTGAGGCCGCGGATGCCCTCCTTGGCGGCGGCGTAGGCGCACTGGCCGAAGTTGCCGAAGAGGCCCGCACCGGAGGCGAAGTTGATCACGCTGCCCTTGGCCTCCTTGAGGTGGGGGTAGCAGGCCTGCATATAGTAGAAGGCGGCGTAGAGGCCGGAGTAGATGGCGAGGTCGAACTGCTCGGTGGTGTGCTCGGCGAGGGTGACGCCGGAGGCGGAGGCCTGGGCGTTGTTAATCAGCACGTCGATGCCGCCGAAAGTGGCAACCGCCTGCTCGACGACAGCGGCGGCGGTGGCGGCGTTGTCCGCCCCCGAGGCGATGTCCGCCTGGACGGGCAGAACCTTGACGCCGTACAGGCGCTCCAGCTCCTCCTTGGCGTCTTCGAGCTTCTTCACGTTGCGGCCGGTGATGACGATGTTGGCGCCCTCTTTGGCGTAGGCGGTGGCGATGCCGTAGCCGATGGAGCCGGCCTTACCGTCCGAGAGAACCGCTCTGCCGCCGCCGGTGATGAGGACAGTTTTACCAGTCAGAAATCCCATGTTGTACCCTCCTGAATGAGAACTGGGGATCTCTCCGATCCCCTTGCTTTTCACAGGTGCTGCATCGAGATGCCTCAATGATATACCTGTATACCTGTCCAAATTATAACATCATCCTCTCCCCCTGTCAACTCCAAAGGGGCTGGATGGGGGATTCTTTTTGGGATTGCGCCGTTTTGCCGAAATGGACCACGGCATTTCGCAAGAAGGGGGTGAATTTGTGCGGCAGATCGGAGATGGGCTGCCGCGGCGGGTCTTTTGGGCAGTTCTGTTGCAAAAAACGATAGATGCAATTGACATTTTAGCAAATTAGTGTTATAATTTTGTTGATCCGCCGGGCAGAGGAACGGCCCGGCGGGGATCCTGCGAAACGAAAGGGACTTGTTATGGAAATGGTACTGCTCACGGCGCTGGGGGTCGGCGGCGCCACGGTGTTTGGAGCTGTGATCGGCTTTTTGTTCAAGGAGATCTCCCACCGTTTTTCCGACCTCGTTCTCTCCTTCGCGGCGGGCGTGATGCTGGCGGCAGCCGTCTTGGGACTGGTGCTGCCCTCGCTGGAGTACGGCGGGAAGTACGGCCTTGTCATCACCATCGCCGGCATCTTCGCCGGGGCCTTCTGTCTCAATCTGATCGACAAGGTGGTGCCCCATCTGCACCGCATGGTGGGGCCGGACATTGAGGAGCATCAGAGCAGTGAGCTGAGCAAGGTGCTGCTCTTTGTCACCGCCATCGCCATCCACAATCTGCCGGAGGGCATCGCCGCCGGGGTCAGCTTTGGTTCGGGCGACCTGTCGCAGGCGCTGATGATCGCCGGCGGGATTGCGCTGCAGAACATCCCCGAGGGC
>JAFQKL010000109.1 GCA_017396965.1 Clostridia bacterium | reverse complement strand
TTCCGGCTCCCGCTCCCCCGTCAGATAAAACAGGATCGTCGCAGTTGCCTTCAGCTTTTAAATCTCATCAGAGAACGAATTAACATTCTCTTGACAAGGGTCCTTTTCGCTTCTCAGTGTTGTTCGATTTTCAAGGTCCGTTGCCGCTTCGTTTTCGCTTCCGTGAAGCAGCTTATTTAGGATACACCATCTTGTCCGTTTTGTCAACCCCTTTTTTCAACTTTTTTTCAAAAGTTTTTTCGAAGGGGGCGAACTGCGGTGTCCTCCGCCGGGAGACGTCCAGGCGACTTCTCGCTGGCGGGAATTTTATTATACACCATCCTCCCGATTTGTCAACCCCATTTTTCATTTTTTCGAAAATTTTCTTCGCAAGGGCTGCCGGCGCGGACGGCCCCGCCCGAAAGCGGTCGTTTCAAGACCCTTCCTGTTGACGGGAACACTGATTATACCCTATAATAAGGGAGAAATCAAGTCTTTAAGGATGTGTTTTTTCATGAAAATGAAAACGCTGGGGCTGTTCACCGCCGCCGTGATGGGCGTGGTCACCCTGTTCACCGCCATTGGCGGACGCGGCGGGGAGGAGTCGGTGCCCGCCTTTTCGGGGAGTGTCAACAACCCCGCCGCTGCCCGCAAAACCGAGCTGGTGGTGACCTGCGGCGACTACAGCGGAAATTTCCATCCATTATACTGCCAAAACGAAACCGACCTGGCGGTCACCCGCCTGCTCTTCGACCCGCTGGTGGAGGAGGGGGCGGACGGGCGGCCGGAGGCGGTGCTGGCTGACTGGTCGCTCTCGGGCGACGGGCGTACTTACACCTTCACCTTAAAGGAGGGCCTCACCTTCTCGGACGGCACCCCCGTGACGGCGGAGGACATGGCCTTCACCTGGACGCTGCTCTGCGACGGCGGCTACGACGGTTGGCTGGCGCAGCACTGCCCGCCCATCGTCGGCGCGGCGGCCTACCGCGAGGGGCTGACGGCGTCGGTGAGCGGCATCGCCGTCGTCGATGAACGCACGGCGACGGTGACGCTGGAGCAGCCGGACGCCGGGGCGCTGTTTGTGCTGGGCATCTCCCCCGTCTCCAAAGCCTACTACGGCGCGGACTACGCGCCCGGCAAGCTGGACACGCTGCTGCTGGCGCTCGCCCGTCCGATGGGCTGCGGGCAGTACACCCTCACCGGGCTGACGATGGAGCAGCTGGCGCTGGTGCGCAACGAGAGCTACCACCGCGGCACGCCGCTCTATGAGAAGGTTGCCATCCTCGCCACCGACCGCGAGGCGGCGACGGTGATGCTGCTGCGCGGCGAGAGCGACCTCGACCTCACCGGCGCTGCCGCCGTCCTCGATGCCGCCGGGCAAGATCACCTGCTCACCCGCACCTGGGCGGAGGACAGCCTCGGTCTGCTCGGCTTCTCGCTGGGCACCAAAGAGCTGGTGGACCCGGCGGTGCGGCAGGCGATTGCCCTCTGTGTCGACCGGCAGGCGCTGATCCACGCGGCGCTGCCGGGGCAGGCGGAGGCGACCAAGCTGCCCTTCTCCCGCGACAGCTACGCCTGGCCGGCGCAGGAACCGGCCATCGGCGGCGCCGACCCGGCCGCGGCGGCGGCGCTGCTGGAGGCGAACGGATACACCAAAGGCCCGTCCGGCTACTACCAGAAGGACGGGATGCTGCTGCAGCTGGTGTTTACCGAGACGGAGAACCACCCCGTCTCGGCGGCGCTGGCGGCGCAGCTTTCGGAGTACCTGCCGAAAGCCGGCATCAAGCTGGTGGTGCGCAAGCTCGACTACGCCACCCTGCTCAACCAGATCCATGTCGGCCGCGCGGAGATGTGGTTCATGGGCTGGGGCGAGGTGCAGCCGGAGGGGCTGAGCGCGCTGGTGTCGGCCGAGGGGGAGTATAATTTCTTCCAATACAGCGACACCTCGGTGGAGAGCCTGCTCACCCTGATCGACTCGGTGAGCGACCCCGCCCGGCGCGCCGACCTTGCGAGCCAGGTGGCGGCGGCGCTGGACAACAACCCGCCCTTCGTGCCGCTTTACCAGAAGACGGGACGGATTGTCTGCAACGAACGCTGCGCGGCGCTCACCTTCAGCGCCGGCCGGCCGTGTACCGCCGACTTTTATCTGCTGGGACGGACGGCGGAAGAGGCCGGGGTGTAAGCCTTGCGAAGATGGCGGGACAGTCTTTCGACTTGAGGCGCCCTGCCGTTTCCCCTGCGGATCAACGAGCGGATTTCTTTCTATTGTTCAGCGATACCATTTTGCAATGAAGCTGTTATCCTATTTTGAAACGCAACCGAAAGGAGTGCTTTATCCATGTCCAAGGTCATCGGCATCAACGGCAGTCCCCGGGCGGACGGGAATTCGGCCGCTCTGCTGCGCAGCGCGCTGGAGGGCGCGGCTGTGGCGGGGGCAGAGACCGAGCTGGTGCAGCTCGGCAGTTTGAACTTCTCCGGCTGTATCAGCTGCTTCGCCTGCAAGCTGCTGGGCGGGCCGAGCTTCGGCCGCTGCGCGGTGAAAGACGAGCTGTCTCCCCTGCTGGAGCGGATTCTCGAGGCCGACGCCCTGCTCGTCTCCATGCCCATCTATTTCGGCGACGTGCCCGGCATGGTGCGCAACCTCTTTGAGCGCCTGTGGTTCCCCGCCCTGCTCTACCGCAGAGACGGCGCCATCGCCTACGAAAAGCGGGTCAAGGTGGGGCTGCTGTACACCATGAACGTCCCCAACCCGCGCAACTACGACCAGCTGATCCGCACCCACAAGGCGAGCTTCGACTACTACCTCGGCGAGACCCAGACCCTCTGCTCCGCCGACACCCACCAGTTCTCCGACTACTCGCTCTACACCGGCGACCTCTTCAACCCCGAAGGTAAGCGCCAGCGCCGCGAGACGCAGTTCCCGGTGGACTGCGCCAAGGCGAAGGAGCTGGGGGCGGCGCTGGTGCGGTAGGCCCTTTGAAACAAAAACAGGAGGCTGCAAGCTATCCTGATCAGGAGGAATTTGAATGGCAGAGACAACCAAAACACCCAAAGAGTCCTTCCGCGAACTGCAAGAGGCCGCAGGGTTTGAGGTTATCCCTTGCACCAAGGCTCCCAATCTCAGTGACAAAGGTCAATTCACCCCCCTATCGCTCAATCCGGTTCAGCAAAAACAGATCGAAAACCTGATCGCTCAGCTCCCGAACCTCATTGCAAATGAGGCCAACTCTGATGTTTTCGCCGTCAGTTTCCCTCATGGACTGGCCGATTCCATGACATCAATTATCTCCACCTTCGCACCGGTGTTGGGCATTCAACAAGCCACACTGCTCAGCGCCTTTTCCGCCATGCTCATCTCCGCCGGACAACACTATTTGACTCAGGTCAACTCGGGACTCAGCATGATTCATAAAAAAACCGATGAAATTCTCGCTTTTCTCTACGGAGAGAAGAAAGCCGAGTTGCTCGCCGAGGTGAACTTTGTCCAATATGCGCAAAAAAACTTCACCGCCATTTCACTCAACGACGCACAGCGTGTGGCCACCATTGGCAGCCTTCAGGACGCAAAGAAAATTGCCATCAAAGACATCGAGTTTTATCTCACAGATCTGACAACAATCGTCTCCGATTCCGGCAAGGCGAAGAATGCCGGCGAATTCGAGGACAGCATTGTCAAGGCTCTTCAAATCGAGCAGTGTATTTCTCTTTCCGTGCAACTTTACGTCCTTGGCAGTATTTTGGAGGTTTACTACGCGCAAAACTTCGAGCCCTCTTATCTTGAATTCATCGAGGAACAGGCCAAAGAATATATCGGGAAATGCAACAATCGGCTGATCTCTCTTTTCTCGATACTCACAAAAGCCATCGAGGATTTCAAAGACGGTTTTGCCGTACCGGGAGCCAAAGCAAAAAAATTCGACAAATCAAAATACGCAAGAAAGGTATCCCGTATTTCCGATGATCTGGAAACCGGCAAGAACGCCGACTTGATTAAAATGCTTCACACCATTCTTCTCACTCCCGCCAAGCAACTCGACTGTTATCTGTCTGAAGACGGAAAGGCGTACGTCAAGCACTGAACACTTCAACATATTTCCATTGCTAAGGAGGTCCCCCACATGACTGCCTACGAACGACTCTTAAAGTACGTCGAATACCCCACCGCGTCCGACGCCACGAACCCCAAGTGCCCCTCCAGCCCCGAGCAGAAGCTGCTCGGCGCGGCGCTGGTGGAGGAGATGAAGGCCCTCGGCATCGAGGATGCCGTGATGGACGACAACGGCTATGTCACCGGCACCATCCCCTCTAACATCAAGGACCGTGACGACATCCCCACCATCGGCTTCATCGCCCATATGGACGTGGTGCGCGACGTGCCGTGGACCTTCATCAAGCCGTGCTACATCGAGGAGTACAACGGCGGCGACATCCTCTTAAACGAGGAGCAGGACATCTGGCTGCGTCCCGCCGATTTCGACAGTCTGAAGGAAGTGGTCGGCCACGACCTGATCGTCACCGACGGCACGACCCTGCTGGGTGCCGACGACAAGGCGGGCATCGCCGAGATCATGACGATGGCCGAGCGTCTGCTCAAGATCGATCCCTTCCCGCACGGCACCGTGAAGATCGGCTTCACGCCGGACGAGGAGATCGGCCGCGGCGCGGATCTCTTCCCCGTGGAGGCCTTCGGCGCCGACTTTGCCTACACCGTCGACGGCGGCGCCTTCGGCGAGATCGACTTTGAGACCTTCAACGCCGCCTCCGCCCGCGTCACCGTCAACGGCCGCTCCACCCATCCGGGCGGCGCCAAGAACAAGATGAGAAACGCCTCGCTGCTGGCGATGGAGTTCCACGGCCTCCTGCCCCACGCCGAGCGTCCCGAGCACACCGAGCTGCGCGAGGGCTTCTATCACCTGACGGCGATCAAGGGCGAGTGCGAGCAGGCCACCCTCTCCTACATTCTGCGCGACCACGACCTTGCCCTGCTGGAGCAGCGCAAGGAGATGATGCAGAAGGCCGCCGCCTTCATGAACGCCAAGTACGGCGAGGACACCATCGTCCTCGAGCTGATTGACAGCTACCGCAACATGGCGGAGAAGATCCTGCCCCATCCCGAGATTTTGGAGCTGGCCCGCAAGGCAATTGCCAAGCTGGGCGGCACCCCCGTCAGCACCGCCGTACGCGGCGGCACCGACGGCCGCCGCCTCTCCTTCATGGGCCTGCCCTGCCCCAACCTCGGCACCGGCGGCCGCGGCGCACATGGGCGGTTTGAGTATGTCAGCGTCGACGAGATGGAGAAATGCACCCAGACCCTGACCGAGATCGTGCGGCTGGCGACGGAGAAATAACCCCGAATTTTCCCGCAACCCAAACAGCTCGAAAGAAAGCCGTCCTCAAGACGGCT
>JAFQKL010000108.1 GCA_017396965.1 Clostridia bacterium | reverse complement strand
GGAGAAGAAAGAGGGCAGCTTAAAGGAAGATAAGAACCTCATTATCCAGGACCTGCCCGGCATCTACTCGCTCTCGCCGTACACACTGGAGGAGGTCGTATCCCGTACCTACCTCGTCACCGAGCAGCCCGATGCGATCTTAAACATCGTCGATGCCAGCAACATCGAGCGCAACCTCTACCTCACCACCCAGCTGGTTGAGCTGGGCATCCCGGTGGTTGTCGCCCTCAACATGATGGACGTCGTCCGCAAGAACGGCGACGAGATCGACACCGCCGCCCTCGCCAAGGCCCTCTGCTGCGAGGTGGTGGAGACTGCCGCCGTCAAGAGCGAAGGCGTGGTGGAGGCGGCAAAGCTCGCGGCCTCCAAGGCCAGAGCCGGCCAGCCCACCGAAATGCCCACCATCTTCGACGGACCGGTGGAGCACGCCATCGCCCACATCGAGGAGTCGATCCAGGACGTGGTCCCCTCCCGCTACCTGCGCTGGTACGCGATCAAGCTGTTTGAGCGCGACGAGCGGGTGCTGGGCGAGCTGAAGCTGGATGCCTCGCTGCTCGCGCACCTCGAGGAGCACATTGTCGCCTGTGAGCAGGCGATGGACGATGAGGCCCAGAGCATCATCGCCGACCAGAGATATACTTATATCGCCAAGGTGGTCAAAAAGGCGGTCAAGAAGCAGAGAAACCCCGCCGGCACCACCTCGGACCGGATCGACCGCTTTGTCACCCACCGTGTCTTTGCCCTGCCGATCTTCGCCCTGGTCATGTACATGGTCTACTACATCTCGATCACCACCGTGGGCGGCTGGGCCACCGACTTTACGAACGACGTCATTGTCGGTGAGTGGTTCCAGGGTTCTGTGGCGGCGATGATGGAAGGGGCGGCAGTTGCCCCCTGGCTGACCGGCCTTGTGGTGGACGGCATCATCGGCGGCGTCGGCGCCGTCATCGGCTTTGTGCCGCAGATGGTGGTGCTCTTCTTCCTGCTCGCGATCCTGGAGGACATCGGCTATATGTCCCGTGTCGCCTTCATCATGGACCGCCTGTTCCGCCGCTTCGGCCTCTCGGGCAAGAGCTTTATCCCCATGCTGATCGGCTCGGGCTGTTCGGTGCCCGGCATCATGGCCTCGCGCACCATTGAAAACGAGTCCGACCGCCGCATGACCATCCTCACCACCTCGTTTATCCCCTGCGGCGCCAAGATGCCGATCGTCGGCCTGATTGCGGGCGCCCTGTTCGGCGGAGCCGGCTGGGTGGCCACGGTGGCCTATTTCTCCGGCATCGCCGCCGTTATCGTCAGCGGCCTCATCTTGAAGAAGACCAAGGCCTTCGCCGGCGAGCCCTCCCCCTGCGTCATGGAGCTGCCCCCCTACCATGTGCCGAGCCATGTCAACGTGCTCAGAAGCACCTGGGAGCGCGGCTGGAGCTTCATCAAGCGCGCCGGAACCGTCATCCTCCTCGCCAGCATCATCATCTGGTTCACCAGCTCCTTCGGCTTTGTGGACGGGGTGTTCACCATGGTGGAGGATATGGATCACAGCATCCTCGCCGCCATCGGCGGTGTGATCGCCCCCCTCTTTGCCCCCTTGGGCTTTGGCTTCTGGGAGGCTGCGGTGGCTACCGTCATGGGTCTGGTGGCCAAGGAAGAGGTCGTCGGTGTCTTCGGCGTCCTGTTCGGTGTCACCGGTGACGCGATGGCCCTGGTGGAGGAAGGCGCTTACGCCGGCCTCGCCCCCATCGCCGCCCACTTCACCGGCATCTCCGCCTTCTCCTTCCTGCTCTTCAACCTCTTCTGCGCTCCCTGCTTCGCCGCCATGGGCGCGATCAAGCGCGAGATGAACAACTGGAAGTGGACCCTCTTTGCCATCGGCTACGAAACCGGCTTTGCCTATGCCGTCTCCTTCGTCTTCTTCCAGCTGGCCCTCTTCCTCACCGGCGGCGGCTTCACCGTCCTCACCGGTCTGGCGGTTGCCATCCTCGCCGGAATGGTCTGGCTGATGGTGCGCAAGAACCCTTACGAGAATATCAAAGCCGTTTCGGCCGTCAGAGCGGAGGCGAAGGTCAATGCTTGAGGCGCTCGGAATGAATCTCCCCACCCTCACCACGGCCCTGCTGGTGGCAGGTGCCGCCTGGGGATCGCTCAAAAGTGTGGTCAACGACCATAAAAACGGCGGCTGCTGCGGCGGCTGCGGAGGCTGCCCCAATGCAGGCAACTGCCACTCGGCGGCCAAAGAATCCTGATTCAAACCTGTTTCCTTACAGGGCGCCGGCGCCGATAGCCGGGTGCCGGCGCCCTCCCTCCCTTCCGCGGGTCAGCCAGAAGGCACCAAACCTGTCAATTTCGGGCCGGAGTGCATCGGCGAAGCGGCGCACTCTTCTTACAACTCCTTACTTCCTTACAACCTTTCCTCTCCTTACTTCGCGCCAAATACTCTGCCGCCTTCGGTTGTATGCCGCTCTGCCCGTTTCCAAACCTCCCGCTGTACACGCAACGATTCGGCGTTTACCCCAGTGGGATATAAGCAGCCCCGCCCGGACCTCCTCCCGGGCGGGGCATTTATATTTCGTTCGCCATGTATGCTTTGCCGCAATCGGCAAACACTATCCTCAGACCCGAAAAAAGGAGGCACCCCATGCCCAACCACCTGATCCACGAAACCAGCCCCTATCTCAAAGCCCATGCCGAAAACCCCGTCGACTGGTACCCCTGGGGTGAGGCGGCCCTGTCGCGGGCCAAGGAGCTGGACCGCCCCATCCTGCTCAGCATCGGCTACAGCACCTGTCACTGGTGCCATGTGATGGCAGAGGAGAGCTTCGAGAGCGAGGAGGCGGCGGAGATTTTAAACCGCTCCTTTGTCAGCATCAAGGTGGACCGCGAGGAGCGCCCCGACCTCGACGCCGTCTATATGGCCGCCTGTCAGGCGCTGACCGGCAGCGGCGGCTGGCCCACCACCCTCTTTCTCACCCCCGAAGGCGAGGCATTCTTCGCTGGCACCTATTTTCCCCTCCACGGCAGGCAGGGGCAGATCGGCTTTGTCGAGTTGCTGGAGCGGATCGAATGGCTGTGGCAGGAGAACCGTGATCAGCTGCTGACGGCGGCGGAGGAGCTGACCGCCTGGCTCAACCGTCCCGCCGACCACCCCCCGCTGAAGGAGGACGAGACCGCCGCCCTTCCGCACCGCGCCTTCGACGAGCTGCACCGCCGCTACGACACCACCTTCGGCGGCTTCGGCGGCGCCCCCAAGTTCCCCATGCCCCCGGTGCTGCTCTTTCTGCTCGACTACGCAGAGACCGCCGTCGAGCCGCAGGCCGCCTCCATGGCCTGCCACACCCTGGAGCAGATGGCCAGGGGCGGCCTCTTCGACCACATGGGCGGCGGCTTCTGCCGCTACTCCACCGACCGCCGCTTCCTCATCCCCCACTTTGAAAAGATGCTCTACGACAACGCCCAGCTGCTCAGCTGCTACGCCCTTGCCTACGAGCGCACACAAAAGCCCTTTTTTCTCGACACCGCCCGCCGCACCGCCGACTGGCTCTATACCGAGATGCAAAGCCCCGAGGGTGGATTCTACAGCGCCCAGGATGCCGACAGTGAGGGCGGCGAAGGGGCCTACTACCTCTTCGACCGCGCCGAGCTGCTCGACCTGCTCGGCGACCAGGCCGCCCCCTTCCTCGACCACTACGACATCCGCCCCGGCGGCAACTTCGAGGGCAAAAGTCACCCCAATCTGCTCTCCTCCGGCGAAGAGGAGCCCTGCCCCGACTACCGAAGGCGCGTCTATGACTACCGCCGCACCCGGATGTCCCTCGCCACCGACACCAAGCTGCTCACCGCCTGGAACGCCCTGCTGGCAGTGGGGCTCTGCCACCTGTGGCGGGTGGGCGGCGACCCGCGCGACCTGCAGGCGGCAAAGGAGATCGTCGCCTGCATCGAGCGCCTGCTCACCGGGGAGGACGGACTTTACGCCTCCTGGTGCGCCGGCAAACGCGGCCAGCCCGCCTTTCTCGACGACTACGCCTGCATGGCCCTCGCCCTGCTGACCCTCTATGAAAACACCCAGCAGCGCCCATACCTCGACCGCGCCGCCGAGACGGCGGAGCAGGCGGCGGCCCTGTTTGAGGACTGGCAGCAGGGCGGCTCCTACCAGACCGCCGCCGGTTCCGAGCGCCTGCTCGTCCGCACCATGGAGACTTACGACGGCGCCACCCCCAGCGGCAACGCCGTGATGGCGCTGGTGCTCACCCGCCTCTCCCAGCTGCTGCAGGAGGACCGCGACCGTGCCGACCGTTTTGAGGAGATGGCAGACCGCCAGCTCACCTTCCTCGCCGCCCGCGCCGCGGAGCAGCCCTCCGCCTGCTGCACCTTCCTGCAGGCGCTGCTGCTGCGGGAGTCTCCGCCGCCCTCCATCACCCTCGCCTCCAGCGGGCGCGAGGGCGCGGAGACCTTCCTGCACGCCTGCCCTTTGCGCAGCACCCCCCGCTTTCTCGCGCAGCCGACCGAGGAGTACCCGCTGCTCGACGGTGAAAGCGCTTGGTACGTCTGCCTCGGGCAGACCTGCCTGCCACCCCAAAAAGACCTCGCCACCGCCCTCGCGGCGGGGCGCAAGAAACCGATCAGGAGGAACTGAAATGGAAGTTCATGTGACCACAAGAGACAAACTGATGCGCGCCTGGCAGAATTCCATGGAGCTGACCCGCGACTATGAGATCTGGTCCAAAGAGATCAAAGACCACAGCGTCGCCAAGGTCTTCGCCCGCTTTGCCGAGGAGGAGAGCCGTCATGCCGCCCGCTTCCGCGAGATGCTCTGCGAAGACCAGCAGCGCGGCGGCGATGTCATCGGCTGAATGGCGAAAAACCCCGCCGCAACCGGCGGGGCAGGGGAGAGACCCCGAAGCATGCGACTCTGCCAAAAGAGAGCGCAAACGAAAAGAGGATGGGCCGCAAGGCCCATCCTCTTTTGATGAAAGCTTCAAACGGATGGAAACTTCAAAGGATAAAATCTTCAAAGAACCTGCCGCGGGCGGCACAAACCACCGCTTAGAAGCGGCTGCTGCGGCTGGAGTGGCCACCGCCGCTGCGGGTTGTTCCGCCGCCGCCGCTGCTCTCGGTCTTGATCTTCACGCGGGTTTCGGTGGAGTGGGTATAGCGATCCTCCCGCGCCCGGAAGCGGGCCCCGGCGCCCGCCACATAGGCGGAGGCCGAAGTCTGCCGACGGGCCGACTTCATCTGCGCCATCAGGAAGAAGCAGACAATCAG
>JAFQKL010000107.1 GCA_017396965.1 Clostridia bacterium | reverse complement strand
GCCCCGGGCGGATACACCTTCCGCGTCAATTCCGACGCACCGCGACCGGTCAGGCCGACTCCCCCCAGTCAGCCTGTGACCGCCCCCCAGTCAGCCTGCGGCTGACAGCCCACTCGGGGAGGGGGGGCCGGAGGCGCGACGTCCTGCCCTGCTACGCTGATTCCGGGCAAAAGCCTTTGCCGACCCGTCACCCACCCGGCGCAACCTCAATCGTCAAACAGACGGCCGGAGAGAGTTCCCCGTCATCAGAAACGCTAAAACGCAGGAAGTAGAATGCAAAAACACAGGAAGCAGAAACACAGAAAGAAAAAACGCAGAAAGCAGGAAGCAAAAAGCAAAACGGGAACCCGGAAAACCCGGGTTCCCGCTCAACAGCGCCGCAGCGCAAAGGGTTTGGCTTATGCCTGATACACCACGTTGCCGCCGAGGTAGGTGGCGACGGGGCGGATCTTGCGGATCTCCTCATCCGGCACGGTGAAGATGTCGGCATCGAGAACGACGAAGTCGGCAAAGTAGCCGGGCTGGAGGCGGCCGCAGACGTCCTCGTTGAGGCTTAAGTAGGCGCTGCCGACGGTGTAGTTGTCGATCGCGGTGTAGATATCCACCTTCTCGCCCTCAAGATAGACCTCATCGCTGTTTAAGCCCTTGCGGGTGACGGCGCAGTAGAGGTTGTCATAGGGATTCAGGTCCTCAACCGGGCAGTCGGTGCCGTAGGCGAGGTGGACGCCCATGCGGGTGAGGGTGCCGAAGGCGTAGGAGGTCTCGGCCAGGGCCTCGCCGGCGCGCTGGCGGACGATGTTCATGTCGTAGTGAATGAAGATGGGCTGGGCCTGGACGCAGATGTCCTTGTCGCGGATCGCCTCAAGCTGCGCCATCGAGGTGATCTGGCAGTGGTTGATCGAGTGGCGGTTCTTGTTGGGGCCGTCGCCGATCACCTTGCTGTAGCTGTCGATGCAGACCTGCACCGCGCCGTCGCCGATGGCGTGGGTGACCACGGGGAAGCCGTTCTCGTCGCTGATGCGGACGATCTCGTCAAACACCTCGTCGGGCAGGGTCTTGATGCCGATGGCGCCGGGGTCGTCGGCATAGGAGCCGAGCATCAGAGCGGTGCGGGCGCCGAGGGAGCCGTCGACAAACAGCTTGACCGAGCCGATGCGGAAGAGGTCGTCGCCGTCGCCGCAGCGGTGGCCCTCGGCGATGAAGGCCTTGAGGGTGTCGGGGGAGTTGAAGCCCATCTGGGCGTAGTAGCGGGTGGTGAAGGCATTCTGCTGACGCAGCAGGTCGGCGGCGGCGAGAACCTCGTTGTAGCTGGTCTCGCCCATGTCGTGACTCTGCACATGGGTGATGCCCATCGAGGCGGCGTAGTCCATGGCGGTCTTGATCTTGGCGGCGCTGTTCTCGGGGGTGGCGGCGGGGGAGAAGCACTTGAGCAGGTCGGCGGCGCGCTCGAAGAAGAGACCGTTGGGCTCGCCGTCAGTGATGCCGAACTCACCGCCGTCAGGCTGCGGATCGGTGGCCTTGAGGCCGATGATCTCGAGGGCCTTGCTGTTGACCGCGGTGGCGTGGCCGCAGGCGCGCTCGAAGACGACGGGGCGGTCGGTGGCGATCTTGTCGAGGTCGTAGCGGGTGGGCATCACCTTGCCGTCCGCAAAATAGTCCTGATTCCAGCCGAAGCCGCGCAGGGGGGCGCCGTCCGGCAGGGGGTTCTTTTCCATAAAGTCCTTGCCGCGCTGGATCAGCTCGGCCATCGAGCCGGTGTTGTGCAGCGGCACCTGGGTGAGATTGTCGCCCAGCATGGCGAGGTGGAGGTGGCTGTCGTTAAAGCCGGGGATGACGGTGCGACCCTGCAGATCCACCTGCTCGGCGTCGCCCGCCTGGGCCAGAATGTCGGCATCGGTGCCGACGGCGACGACCTTGCCGTCTTTCACCAGCATCGCCTGTGCAAACTGCTCGCGCTCGATGTAGATCTTTCCGTTCATGAATACTCTGGTCATGGTTTTTTCCTCCATCATAAAAATTTCGAGTTGAGTCTGGCCCACGACGCAGCAAAAAAGGCTGCATCGCGCTCGATGCAGCCTTCACAAGCACAGGAACTTCAAGACAAGGTCGTCTTTTGCAGTCCGAATGCAGGGCAGCGGGATGCCGCCCCCTTTGGAAGCTTTCATCGATAGCGCCTCTGCCGCCGCGCCCATTGGACTTTGGGGCGGGGCAGGAGTCTTAATGATTTTCACATTAAGCCCAGAAGGAGCGCATACCTGAGCTCCCCTTCGGCAGTTACCCTTTTCACCGGCTTCAACGCACGTCTGCTCCCCCGGTTACTCGTCTCACTGCAACCTCTATCAACTATTGTGTGATGAGTATAACAGACTTTTGCTCCTTTGTCCAGAGTATTTTTGGATTTTTTCAAATTGTGTCTATTTTAGACAAAAGCAAAGGGGAGTGCCTGAGAGAAATGGGCGTTTTTGAACGGCGTGAGGGGGGCGCTTCCCCTGTTTTGCCCCTGTTCTGCCGCGTGCTCGCCGGATGCCTGATGGGCAAAAGTGATTGCGCCGTGCCGGCGGATATGGTATCATAACGCTGTGTGGCCGAACCGCAAGGGCAGGCCCCGGCTGCCTGTTTTTGCTATTCCTGCCCGCCCCCGCCGGACGGTTCGGGCAGCGGCGGCAGGGAATCGTCGTTTGTGATCCAGTCGCTGACATCGGTGACCGTGTACCGCCCGCCGGAGGAGCGGGTGACGACGGTGGCGATGCCGGCGTTGATGATGAGGCGGCGGCACATGGCGCAGCTCTCGGGATTCTCGAGGATCTGCCCGGTCTTCATATCCCGTCCGGCGAGATAGAGGGTGGCGCCGAGCATCTCCTGCCGCGGGGCGGAGATGATGGCGTTGGCCTCGGCGTGAACCGAGCGGCAGAGCTCGTATCGCTGCCCCTGGGGGATTTTCAGCTGCTCGCGGGCGCAGAAGTTGAGGTTGAGGCAGTTCTTGCGGCCGCGGGGCGCGCCGGAGTAGCCGGTGGAGACGATCTCGTCGTTTTGCACGATGATGGCGCCGTAGTTGCGGCGCAGGCAGGTGCCGCGCTCAAGTACGGTTTCGGCGATGTCGAGATAGTAGTTTTGCTTGTCCACTCGCATCAAAGTTCCCTCCCTGAAACCGCTCCCCCCGGCCGCCAGGACGGACGCGGGGCAAGCGTTGTTTTTCTTCCATACATATATCATAGCGAATCGCAAGGGGAAAGACAAGGGCTTTTCGCAAAATCCCGGCGGCGATCCGGCGGGAAAACCGGGCGATCTGTGCGCTCAAAAAAGACAATCGGCTGCATTGTGCGGACGGTTCGACAAAATGTCGGAATGTTTTTTCAAGCGTTGCGGCTGCAACACAAAGAGGCGGAGCTTCGAGATATAATATTCCTAAAATGAATAACACGGCGGACGCCGTGACCCAAAAGGAGTATTATATCATGATGAAGAAAACCCTCTCCCTCCTCCTCGCCCTGCTGCTGGGCCTCTCTCTGCTGACCGGCTGCAGCACCGACAGTGGCGACGCCGGCGACGGCGGTGAGCAGACCGGCGAGCCTGTCGGTGAGACCGGCGAAGTCGGCGGCGAACCGTCTGCCGAGCCGGTCACCATCCGCCTCGGCGGCCTCAAGGGACCGACCTCGATGGGCCTTGTCAAGCTGATTGACGACGCGTCGCAGGGGCTGACCGAAAGCAAGATCGACTTCCGCATGGCCGGTACCGCCAACGAGCTGACCCCCCTGATGGTGCAGGGGGAGCTGGATGTCCTCGCCGGCCCCTCCAATCTGGCGGCCATTCTCTATCAGAATACCAAAGGTGCCGTGCAGTTTGCCGCCATCAACACTCTCGGCGTGATCTACATTGTTGAAAAGGGCGGCAACACCGTCGCCACCATGGAAGATCTGCGCGGCAAGACCATCTACGCCACCGGCAAGGGGCAGATCCCCGAATACGCCCTC
>JAFQKL010000106.1 GCA_017396965.1 Clostridia bacterium | reverse complement strand
GCGCGGGGGGCGGGGCGGCGTCTGCCGGGGCGGGAGCTGCGGGGAGACCTGTGAGGATGCGGCGCTCCAGCTTTTCGATGCGGGCGAGCAGCTGCTCGGGGGCGGTGGCCAGGGCGGGGGTGGTCAGCTCCAGCAGGGCCATTTCCAGCAGCACCTGCTTGTAAGCGCTGCGGCTCATGTCGTCCAGCGCCTGACGGATGGTCTTGATGGCCAGCAGCAGGCCGCCCGCCGTCAGCTGGGCGGCGCGGGCTTTGAGGGCGGCGTGTTCATCGGGCGGGGCCTCGAGCAGCGGCTCGGGGTTCGCCACCGTCTTGCAGAGCAGCAGGTCACGAAGGTGGCCCAGCAGCTGCGCCGTCGCCTGCGGCAGATCCTGCGCCAGCCTGCCCAGCTCCTGACCGGCGCGCAGGGCGGCGGCGGGGTCGGGGGAGGCGAGGGCGGCGGAGACGGCGAAGAGATAGTCGCGCCCGCCGAGACCGGCGGCTTTGGAGACCAGCTCCGCCGTCACCTCGCTGCCCAGCACGGCGCACTGATCGAGAATCGAGAGGGCGTTGCGCAGCGCCCCGTCCGAGAGGTGGGCGATGCGGCGGGCGGCCTCGTCCGTAAGCGAGATGCCCTCGGCGGCGGCCACCGTTTTCAGGCGGTCGGCAATCTCCTCCGGCGGGATGCGCAGGAATTCAAAGCACTGGCAGCGGGAGAGGATGGTGGCGGGAATCTTGTGCCGCTCGGTGGTGGCTAAGATAAAGATGGCATGGGCGGGCGGCTCCTCCAGCGTCTTGAGCAGGGCGTTGAAGGCGCCGGGCGAGAGCATATGCACCTCGTCGATGATATAGACGCGGTAGCGGGCGACGGCGGGGGAGAACTGCACCTCCTCGCGGATCTCGCGGATGGATTCCACGCCGTTGTTGGAGGCGGCGTCGATCTCGAGGACGTCGAGAATGGCCCCTTCGTCGATCCCCCGGCAGATGCGGCAGGCGTTGCAGGGGTTGCCGTTTTGCGGGTCCTCACAGTTGACGGCCTTGGCGAGAATCTTCGCCGCCGTCGTCTTGCCGGTGCCGCGGGTGCCGCAGAAGAGGTAGGCATGGGAGAGCTGGCCGCTTTCCACCTCGCGGCGCAGCACCTGACGCAGCGCCTGCTGGCCGCTCATCTCGTCGAAGGTTTTAGGTCGGTATTTTCGGTAGAGGGCCTGATACAAGGCGGGTCGCCTCCTCTCGCGCTGTTTTGAAAACGCGTACAAAAAAATCGGTGTCTTTGAAGACCGCACACCCAGCTTCGAACACGCTGCTATGCGCGGAACCGCCGAAAAAAGCTCAAAACAGGCACTCTCGCGGCACATGCTCTGATCCGCTTAATGCTGCTCGGTTCCCCGCCTGACATGGTTCACGGAGGAACATTGCGCAAGACCTGTCTCTCAACACTTTTTCCGAAGGGCAGACCACACAGCAGGAGCCCTCTGGCCGGGAATTCTCCCCCGCTATAGCGGATTGCGGGTGCAGGGCACCGCTATCTCCCCGAATAGTGCGGTCTTCAAAAACACCGAAATCTTGTTTGATGGTTTTAAGGTATGTTATATTATAACCCAAAAATCCGGGTTCGTCAACGCTTGAGACGGATTTTTTATGGGACAGGTGGGGACGGGG
>JAFQKL010000105.1 GCA_017396965.1 Clostridia bacterium | reverse complement strand
GCCGCTCCTTGGCTCTGGTGATGGCGACGTAGCAGAGCCGCCGCTCCTCCTCCAGCTCGCCCGGCTCAAAGATCGAGCGCCCCGAGGGGAACAGCTCCTCCTCCATGCCGGGGAGAAAGACGATGGGAAACTCCAGCCCCTTGGCGGAGTGCATGGTCATGAGGGAGACGGTGCCCGCCCCTTCCTCATAGGTGTCGAGATCGGTGGCGAGGGCGGCGCCTTCGAGGAAGCCGGAGAGGGTGGGGCTGTCGGTGCCGTCCTCGTAGTTTTTGATGTTGTCGGCCAGGGTGTCGATATTGGCGCAGCGGTCGCGGCCGTCTGTCTTGTCCAGCTCGCGGATGGCGGCCAGATAGCCGGTCTCCTCCACCACGCGGGTGAGCAGCTCGGAGGGCAGCAGGGTTTCCCCCTGCTTCTTTAAACTCTCGATCAGCTCGACAAAGAGGCGCAGGCGCTCTCGCTGGCGGGCGAGCTCCGGGAATTCGTCGGCCCTTGTGATCACCTCCCAGAGCGGCACACCGCCCTCGGCCGCCAGCTCCTGCATTTTGGCGATCGAAGTGTCACCAATGCCGCGCTTCGGCTCGTTGATGATGCGGGCGAGGCGCAGATCGTCGCGGGGGTTGGCTAAGATCGTCAGGTAGGCGACAACGTCCTTGACCTCTTTGCGCTCATAGAACTTCATGCCGCCGTAGAGACGGTAAGGGACGCCGGATTTGAGCAGCGCGTCTTCCAGTGCCGCCGACTGGGCGTTGGTGCGGTAGAGGACGGCGAAGTCACTGTAGTCCCGCCCCTCGCCTGCGCAGGTCTCAAGGATCGTCTGGGCGACGAAGCGGGCCTCCTCAAAGGAGTCTCCCGCCTGGTAGAGACGGGCGGGGTCTCCCCTGCCGTTTTTGGTCCACAGCGTTTTCCCCTTGCGGCCGACGTTGTTGGAGATGGTGCTGTTGGCGCAGTCGAGAATGGCGGAGGTGGAGCGGTAGTTCTGCTCGAGGCGGACGACCGAGGCGTCGGGGTGGCGGTTTTCGAAGCTTAAGATGTTTTCAATGGTGGCACCGCGGAATTTATAGATCGACTGATCGTCGTCTCCCACCACCATCAGCGAACCGCCGCCGGCCAGCAGCTCGGTGAGGACGAACTGGGCGTGGTTGGTGTCCTGATACTCATCGACAAAGACGAAGGCGAAGCGGCGGCGGTAGTATTCCAGCAGCTCCGGCTCCTGCCGCAGCAGGCGGACGGTGAGGCGGATCATGTCGTCGAAGTCGAGGGCGCCGGCCGCTTCGAGGCGGGTCTGATACTCGCGGTAGAGTTTGGCAACCTTGCCCATGCGAAAGTCGCTCTTGTTCTCCGCCTCAAACTGGTCGGGATCCATCAGCGAATCCTTGGCGCGGCTGATGATGGTGAGCATCGAGCCGGGGGGGAACTTCTTCTCATCCATGTTGAGACCGCGCACGCACTCCTTCATCACCCGCTTGCAGTCGTCGGTGTCGTAAATGGTGAAGTCGCGCGGGTAGCCGAGGCGCTCGATATCCCGCCGGAGAATGCGGGCACAGATGGCGTGGAAGGTGCCGGACAGCACCTCACCGGCCCCGGCGCCGACCTGGTGGATGAGGCGCTCGCTCAGCTCCCTGGCCGCCTTGTTGGTAAAGGTGACGGCCATCACCCGCCAGGGGAAGACCGGGCGGGCGCCGATGATGGAGAGGATCTGCTGCTCCATCTCGGGCGCGGGTTCTCTGGCGTATTCCTCCAGCAGCTCCACCATCAGCTCGTCCAGCCCTTCGGGCAGGGTTTCGTCCTGATAGATGGGGCCGAAGCGCAGCAGGTAGGCGATGCGGTTGACCAGCACCGTCGTCTTGCCGCTGCCGGCCCCGGCCAGGATGAGCATGGGGGCGGCGGGCGCGAGCACAGCCTCCAGCTGGGCCTCGTTCATGGCGGCATAGGGGGC
>JAFQKL010000104.1 GCA_017396965.1 Clostridia bacterium | reverse complement strand
CGGTGGGCGGGGCGGTATCCGCATGGGCGGGGTTTGTGCGTTGGGTTTGGACGCTCTGCGGCGGGCGGGGTGGTGCCCGCATGGGCGGGGTCTGTGCGTTGTGTTCGGGTGTTTTGGGGTGGGCGAAGCCGGTGCGGACTCCCTCAGTCAGCTTCGCTGACAGATCCCTCGGAGAGGGAGCCGGAGGGGTGCGGTGGGCGGGCTTTGTGCGTTGATTCAGGAAGGGGCTTGTGCCGACGTGTTGACGGAACCGCGCCCGTCCATCTGCGCAGTGTCCACAGCCAGCCCCTGACAAGCAAGCAGCCGCAGGACAGGCGTCCTGCGGCTGTTTTCACTTTGATTCTTCCGGTCTTCCGGCGGCATACCCGCCGGACGCTTGTTCGGCAGCGATTCCGACGTCCTGCGGAAGCTTAGCCCTCCGCGCCGTTGGCCAGAGCCTGGGCCTCTTCGACGTACTTCTGAATGGTGCCGGCAGCCTGCATCTCGGCGATGGCATTGTTGAGGAACTGCAGGTAAGTATCGTTGTCATCGGTCTTCTGGACAGCGCCGGAGAAGCCCTCGATCTCGACCTCGATGCCGACGTCGACAATGGTGATGTCGGAGTGGGCGGAGGTGAAGGCGGAGGCGACCATGACGTTGGTGCAGACGCCGTCCACCTGGCCGTTCTTCAGCTCGAGGATCGCGGTGTCAAACTTGGGCAGCTTGACGACATTGGCGTCGTTGCCGGTCAGATCCAGGGCGATGTCCTCCTGGATGGTGCCCGCCTGGCAGGCCAGCTTGGTGCCGGCGAAGGCGGCCTTGTCGGTGTACTTGGCGGCGTCCTCGGTGCGGACGATGACGATCTGCTTGTTCTCAAACAGCACGTCGGTGAAGTCCACCACCTTGGAGCGCTCCTCATCGGGGGTCAGGGCGGCCATGACGAGGTCGAACTCGCCGTTCTGCAGGGAGGTGATCAGGCCGTTGAACTGCATATCCACGATCTCCATCTCCACGCCGAGACGGTCGGCGAAATCCTGGGCGATGGCGATGTCAAAGCCGACGATGGTGTCCTTGCCGTCGATCATGGTGTGGAACTCGTAGGGGGGATAGTCGGCGGAGGTGCCGACCACCAGCTTGCCGGCGTCGAGGATCTCGGCGAGCTTGCCGGTGGGGTTCTCCAGCAGAGGATCGGGAGTGGCGGGCTCGATGGCCACGCCGGTGAGGACGTAGGCATCCTTGAAGAACTGATCGACCGAACCGTCGGCCTCGAGCTTGGCGACGACTTCGTTGATGGCGGCGATGAGGGAGGCATTGTCATCGGCCTTCTGCACGGCGGCGGCGAAGCCGGTGTTGTTGGACTCAATGCCGACATCGACCACGGTGAGGTCGGGGTTGTTGACGGTGAAGGAGGTGGCAACCTCCAGCTCGGCGCACACGCCGTCCACCTTGCCGCTCTTGAGCTCCATGATGGTGTTCTCAAACTCGGGCAGCTTGATGACGTTGGCATCGGCGCCGGTGAGGTCGAGCGCGATCTCCTCCTGAACGGTGCCCTTCAGGGCGGCGAGGGTGGTGCCGGCGAAGGAGGCCTGATCAGTGTACTTGGCGGCATCTTCAGCGCGGACGAGCACGACCTGCTTGTTCTCGTACAGCTCCTCGGTGAAGTCCACCACCTTGGCGCGCTCCTCATCGGGAGTGAGGGCGGCGAGGACGATATCGAACTGGCCGGCCTGGAGGCTGGTCAGCAGACTGTCGAACTGCATATCCTTGATTTCCAGCTCTACGCCGAGATGGTCGGCGATGACCTGCGCCACGGCGATGTCGACACCGACGATGGTGTCCTTGCCGTCAACGAGGGCATGGAACTCGTAGGGGGGATAGTCGGCGGAGGTGCCGACCACCAGCTTGCCGGATTCCTGGATGCGGGCCAGCTTATCCTTGGGCTCACCCTCGGCCTCGCCCTCGCCTTCGCCTTCGCCGGAGCTGGAGCAGGCGACAAGGGAGAACATCAGCAGAAATGCCAGAAGCAGACTGAATACTTTCTTGAGATTCATGGAAAAAGCCTCCTTGATTTGATTTTCTCGTTATTGGTATGGCGTGTAGCTGTACGTCATGGTGAAAGTATAGCTCATATTTATTCCAAAGTCAAGAGTTTTTGTGAATAAATATATGAAAACGGCTTTTTTGTGGAGGTTGCCGAAAAGCGGGGGCGGAGCGGGGGGGGGTTTGTGCATTAGGCGGGGAAAGGGGAGGGTGTTTGACAGAAAAAAGACAGAGGGGGCGGTGGGGTCTGATGGGAGGGGGTGTTTTCCGGCGGGGCGGGGGTGCGGTGGAAGACACGAAAAAGCAGCGGCCCGCTGCGGGGTCGCTGCTTTTGCATCAGGGAATCGCGGGGCCGCGCCGGAGCGTTACGCGGCGGGCTTGATCTCGTACTGGGCGTTGCTGTTGGCCTCGGCCATCAGCGCGTCGAAGGAACCATCGGCCAGACCGGCGGCGATCACCTCGTTGATGACGGCGATCAGCGCATCGTTGCCCTCCTGCACGGCCACGCACTTGTGAACCAGACCGTCCTCGAGGATGATGCCGGAGTCGATGAGATCGGGGTTGGCTTCGAGGTAATCGGAGGCGACGGCGGCGTCGACGACGACGGCGTCAATCTTCTTGCCCTTAAGCTCCATGACGAGGTCGGGGAACTTGACCAGCTCAAGCACCTTGTCGGCATCGGTGACCGCCTTGGCGAGATTGGCCTGCACGGTGCCCTTCTGAGCGCCGACGCCCTTGCCCATCAGATCGGCCTCGGTCTTGAGAACGTCCTTGTTGTCCACATGGATCAGCACCGCCTGGCCCTCGGTGAGGTAGGGGTCGGAGAAGAGGCCGTAGCGGTCGGGGGAGTAGGTGAGGCCGGCGATGACCATGTCGAACTGGCCGGCCTGCAGGCTCATGAGCAGGGCGTCGAAGGCCATGTCGGTGATCTCCAGCTCCACGCCGAGCTTGGCGGCGATCAGCTTGGCGATCTCAATGTCAAACCCGACGATGGTGTCCTTGCCGTCCACCATCATGTGGTACTCGAAGGGCGGGTAGTCGGCGGAGGTGCCGAGGACGATCTTGCCTTTTTCCTTGATGATGTCAACGGTGGTCTTCTCGGCGCCGGCCGCTTCGCCGCCGCTCTCGCCGCTCTGCTGCTGGTCCTGCGCCGGATCACTCTGCTCCTCCTCGCCCGAGCTGCTGCAGGCGACGAAGGTGAAAAGCATGGTCAGCGCCAAAAGGAGGGACAGGAACTTTTTCATGGAAGGGATACCTCTTTTCTGTGTTTTTTCTTGTTGGAAAATTATTTGGTCATTTTGTGATGCCCCTTGGGAGGAGTGACTACAGTATATCAAATATTTATGCTGTTGTAAAGAATATATATTCGACAAAATCCTCTGTCGTGTGGGAGGCGGTTTTGGATATTTTTACGAAAGGGCGGCTGGACGGAGGCATTGTCCGCCGCACGTCCGCACAGCGGGGTTCACAGGTGGAGGAGAGTGTGTGAATATGCCTTGGAATGGCGGCAGGGTCGACCGGGACGCGGAGCATAAAAAACCGCCGCAGAACCGGTGGTTCTGCGGCGGTTTTGCTCGGAAATCGCAACAAACGGATGCAAAATTATTCCCAAAGGGGCTTATCCCACTGCTTCAGGACGGTGCCGAGGCCCTTCTCCTTCGCATTCTTATACATGGCATAGGCAATCATGGCATCCAGCGCGCCGAGGCCCATGGAGGAGCAGTAGAGGATCTCGTCGTCGGTCTTTCTGCCGGGGTGCTTGCCGAGCACGAGGTCGGCCAGCTCGACGACATCGTCCTTCTTGATCTCACCGGCATTGTACAGCTTGGTGACGGCCTTGCCGGAGTTGGTGATGATCTGGGTCCAGTAGTCCACAAACAGCTGGTTGGACTCGCGCAGGACATCCAGCTCCATCTCGAAGCCGGCCATGTTGATGAAGGTCATGCCCTTCTTGACCCAGTCCTTGGTGACGAAGGGGGTGCGGGAGGTGGTCTGGGTGATGACGAGGGTGCTCTTCTCGGCGCAGGCCTTGGAGTCGGTGGCGGGGATGATCTCGAAGTTCACCTTGCCCTTGAACTCGGCGGCGAGGTCTTCGGCCTTCTTGAGGTCGAGGTCGCAGAGGTAGACGGTCTCGAGGGTGGGGACAGTCTCATTAACCGCCATCAGAGCGGTGCGGCCGATGACGCCGGCGCCGACCAGGGTGGCGACCTTGCAGTTCTTGGGGGCGGTGTACTTGGCAAACAGACCGGCCACGGCGGAGGTGCGCATGGCGGTGATCAGGGTGGCGTCCATGATGGCGAAGGGGAGGACGGTGTCGGGATCGCTCAAGATCTCAATGTCGATGCCGTAGGGGATGCCGGGGGTTTCGGCGTTCTTCTTGGACTCGCAGGCCCACTTGATGCCGCCCACCTTGATGTCGCCGCCGATGTAGCAGGGCATCGAGTTGAAGAAGGAGGTCCAGTTGACGGGATCGGGGATGCGGGTGCTGGTCTTGGGATGGTTGATGATCTCGCCCTGGCCGAGCAGTTCATAGGTCTTGGTGCAGGCGTCGAGAATCTGCTTCATGTCGAGCAGACCGGCTTCGATGACTTCTTCCTGCTTGAGGAACAGAATTTCAGACTGGATCATGGCGTTGTCCTCCGTTGTATGAATGATGTTGAAATGGTTGGAATGGTTGTGCCGAACAGGGTGTGTTTTTGGCAGAATCTTGTAAACTTAGGGGGGGCGGCGAAGATCAGGGCAGGGGGGTCAGAACAGCACCTTGGACAAAAAGTCCTGCGTTCTCGGGTGTTGCGGATGCGCGAAGAATTCGCGCGGGTTGTTTTGCTCTAAGATGATGCCCCCGTCGATAAAGAGGACGCGGTCGCCCACTTCCTTGGCAAAGCCCATCTCGTGGGTGACGACCACCATCGTCATCCCCTCGCGGGCGAGGGACTTCATGACGTCGAGCACCTCGCCGACCATCTCGGGGTCTAAGGCGGAGGTGGGCTCGTCGAAGAGCATCACATCCGGCTCCATAGCCAGAGCCCGGACAATGGCAATACGCTGCTTCTGTCCGCCGGACAGCTGGCTGGGGTAGGCATCGGCACGGTCGGCAAGACCGACACGCTGCAGCAGCACCATGGCGCTGGCCTCAGCCTCTTCCTTGCTTTTCTTCAGCAGATGCATGGGAGCCAGGGTCATGTTCTCCAGTACGGTCATGTGGGGGAACAGGTTAAAATGCTGGAACACCATGCCCATCTTCTG
>JAFQKL010000010.1 GCA_017396965.1 Clostridia bacterium | reverse complement strand
CTGCCCGCGCTGTCGCAAGCTGGAGTTCTTCCGTCCCGAAGAGCTGTCGGGGACGGAGGCAAACGCCCTGCCGCTGCGGGAATGTCCGGCCTGCAGGCATCTGCACGAGTTTGATTTCCCCAAGTGTCCGCTGTGCGGATTTGACTATTACAGGGGCCGTTAGCTCTTTCTCCCCACCTCCGGCACCACCCAGCCGTCCAGCCCCGACCGCTGCAGCGCGCCCAGCGCCCGCAGGCGCAGGCCGGGATTCTCTTTCTCCAGCCGCAGCAGCAGCTCCTTGATCTCCTGCCGCTTGGTGACGCCGTTGGCGCAGCAGGGGTTGTGGTACACCGGCAGCTCCTTCGCCTTCACCAGCCGCCGGATCTCCTTCTCCTCAATGTAGACCATCGGCCGCAGCACCGTCAGCCCCACCCGCGAGAGCCAGGTGACGGGGGAGAAGCAGCCGAGGCGGCCCTCGTAGAAGAGATTGAGGAAGAGCGTCTCCACCGCGTCGTCCAGGTGATGGCCGAGTGCCAGCTTGTTGCAGCCGTGCTCGACGGCCAGCTGGTTGAGTGCCCCCCGCCGCATCTTGGCGCAGAGGGCGCAGGGGTTTTTCTCCTGCCGGGCGTCGAAGACGATGGGGCCGATCTCGGTTGTTTTCAGCACGAAGGGGACGTCGAGCCGCTCACAGTAGGCGGCAATCTCGTCGAAGCCGCCGCCCTCCTTGAAGCCGAGGTCGAGGGTGAAGGCGGTGAGGGTGAAGGGTTTGGGGTAGTAGCGACGCAGGGCGGCGAGCAGGGTGAGCAGGGCGAGCGAATCCTTGCCGCCCGAGAGGCCGACGCCGATGCGGTCGCCCTCCGCGATCATATCATAATCCGCCACGGCGCGGCGCAGCAGGCTTTCCATTCGTCTCATGGCAACCTCCGAATCCATCTGTTTTGCCAGACGATTATACCACACCCCGCCCCGTGCTGTAAACGCGAGAAAACGGGAGCTTGGGAGATTTATTTTCGAAATTCCGCCTTTTTTGGGTTGACAACCCCCGCCATACCCTGTATAATAAAGAAGCTCACACTGGGAGAAGTGTTTTACGTCATCCCCCCTGTGTGAGACGGCACGAAAGCAAAGTCCATAGCCAAGGCGCCGTCCCCCCGATCAGGAGACTGCGAAAGCAGGCGGGAGGCCCGGGCAATCCCATCCGAGGCGGTTGTCAGGTATGACGCTGCGGCGGGAGGGGTGGATCCCCCCGAGGCGGTTGTTATATGTGGTCGCTGCGGCGGGAGGGCCGATTCCCGAGGCGGTGTTGTGTGTGACGCTGCGGCGGGAGGCTGAGATTCCCACCCCGGGCGGTTGTCAGAAATGACGCTGCGGCGGGAGGGCCGATTCCCGAGGCGGTGTTGTGTAATGACGCTGCGGCGGGAGGCCCGGGACGGACAGCGTTTTGGCTGTGGGCTTGACTTCGTGACCTTCCAACCCTTAAGGAGGAACTTCAAGATGTCCACTTATATGGCAAATGCCGCGACCATCGAGCGCAAGTGGTACGTTGTCGATGCCGCCGGCAAGTCCCTGGGCCGCGTGGCCGCCGATGTGGCCGTGCTCTTAAACGGCAAGCACAAGGTCGACTACACCCCCCATGCCGACTGCGGTGACTTCGTCATCGTCGTCAACGCCGAGAAGGTCGTTCTCACCGGCAGCAAGCTGACCCAGAAGTACTACCGCACCCACTCCGGCTACGCCGGCGGCCTCAAGGAGGTTCAGTACAAGACCCTGATGGCAAAGCGCCCCGAGCAGGCCGTCATGCTGGCTGTCAAGGGGATGCTGCCCAAGAACGGCATCGGCCGCCACAGCCTGCGCCGTCTGAAGATCTACAAGGGCGCCGAGCATCCGCACGCCGCCCAGAAGCCCGAGGTCATCGAAGGAGGAGTGAAGTAATATGTACGATACCAAGCCTTATTTCTACGGTACCGGCCGCCGCAAGAGCTCCGTCGCCCGCGTGCGCATCCTGCCCGGCACCGGCGCGATCACCATCAACGGCCGCGACATCGACGATTACTTCGGCCTTGAGACCTTAAAGCTGATCGTCCGCCAGCCCCTGGTGGCCACCGAGACTTTGGGCAAGTTCGACCTGATCGTCCGCGTCGCCGGCGGCGGCGTCTCCGGCCAGGCCGGCGCCATCCGCCACGGCCTCTCCCGCGCCCTGCTGCAGGTGAGCGGCGAGTACCGCCCCGTCCTCAAGGCGGCCGGCTTCCTCACCCGCGATCCTCGCATGAAGGAGCGTAAGAAGTACGGCCTCAAGGCCGCCCGTCGCGCTCCCCAGTTCTCCAAGAGATAGTTT
>JAFQKL010000103.1 GCA_017396965.1 Clostridia bacterium | reverse complement strand
GGCCACCCGCCCACGCCGACCCAGGCTGCCCGCCTGTCCCGACCAAAGCCGCCCGCCCCGCCGATCAAGGCCGCCCGCCCTTGTGTCTCTCCAAAGACGAAAAAAGCCGACGCAGCAACCGCCGCGTCGGCTTTTCTCAAAAGCAATACAAATTCCATGCGAATTCAAACGGAAGTTCAAACGGGGTTTCCAATGGAACCTCTCATCCGAGCCGTCTTCCGTCAGCCGTCAGCCTGCCACCCGTCAACCCCGCCCGATGTACGGCCCGGGATTGACCTGCTTGCCGTTGATTCGCACCTCAAAGTGCAGATGCGGCCCTGTGCTGTTGCCGGTGGAGCCGACGCGGGCGATCGGCTGGCCCTTGGCCACCTGCTGGCCCTTGCTCACCAGCAGTGAGCTGCAGTGGGCGTACAGCGTCTCGGTGGAGCTGCCGTGGGAGATCTTCACCGTGTAGCCGTAGCCGCCGCTCCAGCCGGCGAAGGTCACCGTGCCGCCGTCGGCGGCGACGATGGAGGTGCCGGTGGGCAGGCCGATGTCAATGCCGGTGTGCATTCCGCTGCGGCGGGGGCCGTAGCGGGAGGTGACCACGCCGCCCGTCACCGGCGAACGGAAGGTGCCGGAGGGCGCGGTGGCCGGCGGCTTTTTGGTGCCGCGCACCTCCACCTGGGTCACCGGCTCGCTGATCGTCTCTCTGGCCACCTCCAGACGGCTGATCTCCATGCCGTCGATCTCGCAGATCTCGGCGGTGATCTCGGCGACGCCGCTCTTGCCGCGGGTGCGCACGGTTGTCTCATAAGTATACTTGGAATCATCCGCCACCACCTCGGTGGTGTAGGGGATGCTCTCATCATAGGTGACGGTGCGCATGGCCTTGACCGTCAGAAACGGCGTGGCCCGCGAGACCAGCAGCTCCTGGCCGATCTGCAGACGGCGCTCGTTGATGTCGGGATTGAGGGCCTTGAGTTCGGAGACGGTCATGTCAAACTTGGGGGCGATGGTGCCGAGCAGATCGCCGGCGCGGATGGAGTAGGTCACCTCCTCCTGCTCGGTGGCCGAGAGGGTGAGGTAGATCTGGTCGATCGACCGCTCCAGTCTGCGGGCGTACATTCCGTCCTCAATGCGCACATCCTGCACGAACTCGATGACGGCGCTCTCGTCCCCCTCATTTCGGTAGGGGAGCAGCATATCGTCGAGCAGATTCTGCAGCGCGGCGCGGTCGGGGTGGACCGCCACCAGCTCCCCGTCGACATAAAGGCCGCAGCTCTGGTAGATGACATCGTCGGCCCCGGCCATCAGGGCGTTTTCCAGCTTGGGGGTGGCGCCGAACTCCTTCTTGTTGACCAGCGCCATCTGGTAGATCGGCTCCACCGAGAGGTGGTAGTCGCTGCCGGTGATGCCGGAGACATAGCGTTCCACCCGCTCGGCGACCACATGGTACTCCTCCTCGCTCTTGAGGGTGGCGACCTCCTCCCCGTCGACAAAGACCTTGACGCCGAGGGTGTAGTCCTTGGCCGAGTAGAGCACGGCGCAGAGCAGCAGCACCGAGGCTGCGGGGATGAAGACGGTGGTACAGCGCCGGGCAAAGCCGCGGCGCAGCTGGTTTTTGGCGCCGCGGGCCTTGAGGTCGATTTTATCGGCCGGGATGCCGGTGAGGAAGGCGAGGCTGCGCAGCATGGCGCGCTGCTCCATGGCCTCAAACCGCTCCACCACATCCCAGGCGGGCCGCTCCACCGCCGCCGGCTCGCCTGGCTGCTTGCGGCTGCCGGCCTTGCGCCATTTGCGGTAGTGGAAGAAGTCGCGGATATGGGTGACGGTGCGGCTCAGCCGGCTCAGCAGCCGATCAAAGCGGGTGATGACAAACACGCCGGTCTGGTACATCCTGACCAGCAGCGCCACAAACACCGCCTCCAGGACACTGCCGGCGCGGCGCAGCGGGGAGGGGTTCTCCGGCGCGGCGGGCGTGTCGGGACGGTCGGCGGGGGAGGCGGCCTCTTCGCGGTTTTGCTTCAGCTGGCCGGTGAGGGTGCCGAAGCGGGCGGCGAAGGGGACGGGGGCATCGGGCGCGGGATCGTCGCTGCCGATGATCTCTTCGAGGGTCAGCTCCCCGGCGTCGGCATCCGGGGCGATCTGCGCCGCGACGGCCGGTTCGGGGGTGATGGCGGCCGCCGGGGGGGCCTGCGCCGGTTCGGCGGGGTCGGCCGGGGCCGCTTCGTCAAGTGCCGGGTTGGAGGGCGGCTCGTTGTTTTGTTCCGGGCTGGTAGCCGACTCTTGAGCAGAGGCGGCGGCCGGCTTCCTGCGCTTCTTGCGTCCCTTGCGGGACTTGGAGGCGGGGGCGGCTTCGCCGGCTTCTGACGCGGCCGTGTCGGCCGGGGATTCCGGCGCGGACGGCGGCGAATCGGGGGTGAAGCTGCGGCGATACTCCTCTTCGACGGGCTTGCCGTCGATATGACTGCTATCGTTCAAATGACTCAAAACCGTTGTTTCCTTTCTCTCTGACTCGGTGGAGCGGCGGGGATCGGCCCGAACAGCGGCCGTGCGCGGCTCCCGTATGACATTTCGCGCCCTCGTGGGAGGGGCGGGGTTCCGATACAGGCGGGCAAAGAAGGCG
>JAFQKL010000102.1 GCA_017396965.1 Clostridia bacterium | reverse complement strand
AGGCGGAAAAATGGTGATTTTTCCGCCTGCCTTCGGCAGCAACATGGCCCGTGTCCCTCCTGTCAAGGGTTCGGTCGGCAGAAAATTTTTGTCCCTTGCGGGGGACGGGACAAAAATTTTCTGTCTCCCCGCCTTCGGCGCCCTTGACATCCGGTCCCGCGCCCGGGATCAGGAAGAAAACCGGCAAGGCGGTTTTCTTTTATTTTTTGTACAGGGGTTTTTCGTCTGTCAGCAGAGACGGAACGTCTTCATGTCAGGGACAGATCCGCCCCTCCCTTCTCCCGCACCTGCTGCCGGTACTGCACGGGGGTGACGCCGTAGACGGCGCGGAAGTCCGCCGAAAAGCGCACCTGCTCGTCGTAGCCCACCTCGGCGGCGACATCCATGATCCGCGGCCAGCTCCCCTGCTCCAGCAGGGCGGCGGCGCGGCGCATCCGGCAGTTTCTCAGGTAGACCGGGATCGAGCTTCCGAACACCTCCCGAAAGCACGCGGCCAGCTCTTTGGCATCCATGCCGAAGCGGCGGGCGAGGCTCTCCTCGGTGTAGTCCGTTTTGAGATCGCGGTGGATCTGCTGCTGCACGGCGCGGATGCGCTCGATCTGCTGCGCCGGAAACTGCACCAGCTGCGGGGCGGGCGCGGGGCCTTCCAGGGAGCCGAGAAAGAGCAGCAGCTCCATCAGCTTGAGGCGCTGCCATTCGAGATAGCAGTCGGCCGGGGGCTGGTAAAAGCCCTCCACAATCCGCTCCACCCGCGCGTTGCGCCGCAGCAGGAAGGGGTGCTCGGTGCGCAGATAGCGGTCGGACAGCGCCTCCAGATCCACCGTCAGGGCAGGCAGCTCTTTCGCCAGCGCCTGCTTTGCCTGCGGCAGCAGGAGGATGGCGGTGACTGACTCGCAGCCGCCGAGCGGATAGTAGAGCGTTCCTTCGTGGCGCAGGCTGTTGTCGATGCGCAGATCTCCGGCGCCCATGTAGTAAAAGTCGCCGCTGTTAGTGCGCAGCTCCACCCGCCCTTCGCGGCAAAAGCCAATGCAAAGCAGCCGTTCGCACCTCCCCGGCCGCCCGTTCAGGCTGGCCAATGACAGGTCACTGAACGCCAGGTAAACCCCGTCCATCAGGAGGTACACCGTCAGCGTTCCCTCACGGCCTGCTTCGTGGACGCGCAGACGCAGACAGTCCCGCGTCTCGCCGATCGTCTCGGCTTCGCTGCCCAGGCAGGTTTTGCGGAAGTTGGCCCAATGATCGTTCCGGCTCTTCATGAGCTGCACCCACTTTCTCTGTCGCTGTTGGACAAAGCCAACAAAATTCGTCTATAACCTCCCTTGGTTTTTCGTCAAAATCATTATACCACATTTCGTTCTCCCGCAACACCTTTTTGAGCAACTTTATCCTCAGTTTCATCCAAATTTTAATTATATTTTTCTATATACAGTATAAAACAACTGCAAATACCAAAAACCGCCTTGTATTTCAAGGGCGCACACCGCCCGATCGCCCCGGCAGGACAGGGCTTGACAAGCCTTTCGCCCTTATGGTATCATGAACCCACAGTGAGGGAGTAGCAGGCGCGAAAGCGCAGCAAGTCAACATACTGACCGAACGGTCTGGCTTGCTTTCATTTGCGAGACTCATGCAGGCTTTAAGGCGAGCTGTGCATGGAGTCTCTTTTTTGTTGGACACCAGGTACGGTCGGCCGCACCTGGATCTTTTTTTGAGGAGGAACCACCCATGACCCTCGACTTCTCGTTCTTTTTCACCAGCATCCTGCTCGGCGTCGGCCTGGCGATGGACGCCTTTTCGGTGTCGCTGGCCAACGGTCTGAGCGAACCGACGATGGGCAGGGGGCGGATGTGCGGCGTGGCCGGGATTTTCGCCGCCTTTCAGTTTGCCATGCCGCTCACCGGCTGGGTGTGCGTCTGCACGCTGGCCCGGTATTTTCGCGCCTTTGAGCCGATGATCCCCTGGATTGCGCTGGTGCTGCTCTGCTGGATCGGCGGCAAGATGCTGCTGGAGGGGATGCGCGGCGGCGAGGACGAGGGGGACAAGCCCGCCGCCGGCCTTGCGGCGCTGCTGGTGCAGGGGGTGGCGACCTCGATCGACGCGCTGTCGGTGGGCTTCACAATTGCCCATTACGCGCTGCCCGAGGCCCTGCTCTCCTGTCTGCTGATCGGCGTGGTGACCTTTTTCCTCTGCTTTGCGGGGCTTTGGATCGGCAAGACGGCGGGGACGAGGCTGGCCGGGAAGGCGGGGATTCTCGGCGGAGTGATTTTGATTGCGATCGGGGTGGAGATTTTTTTGACGGGGGTGTTTTAGGGGGACGGCGGACAAAGGCCCCTTTCCCGGTCAACGGGTGGTTTGCTCTGTCTCGACAAGCGAAGGAGGACAGCCTGCGGGCTGTCCTCCTTTTTCCTATATATAGATGCCGCTCTACAGATCCCGCTACCGGCGCGACGGCAGAGCGGCGAGGAACGCGTCGATCTCCTCCCGGCTGGCGGCGTTGCCCGTGAGGGGTTCCGCAAGAGTGAGGGAGCGGTCGGTGTCCGCCTCCGACACCAGCCGCAGATACATGGGCGGGGTGGACAGGCTGCCGCCGCCGACCAGCAGGCAGAGGCGCTCGT
>JAFQKL010000101.1 GCA_017396965.1 Clostridia bacterium | reverse complement strand
GTCGAGCACGGCGTAGCCGTCGTCGTTGACGGTGATGTCGTAGATGTCCTCCACCGTCTCCTCATCCAGCGTCGGCACCTCGGGCAGCTCCTCTTCGCCGTAGCCGAGGCTTTCGATGTACTCCATGCCGGCGGGGCTGATCTGACCGCCGAGGCCGTAGCCGTAGAGGTACTTGAAGGCCTCGCTGGCGCCGACGTTGGTGTAGCCGTAGAAGTCGTTGAGGTCGCCGTTGTAGGAGTAGTAGCAGGAGAGGCCGGTGGCCTCCTTGCGATAGGGGCCGGCGACGCGGTAGACCACGCAGTCGTCCAGCGCCTCGAGCACGGCGTCGCTGTGCTCAGGCAGCAGGTCGGTGGCGTTGCGCATCAGGTGGCCGAGGTCGACCATGTTGGTGTAGCCGGTGTCGGGGGTGTTGCCGCCGTAGCTCTCGCTGCGGGTGGCGGCACGGCCGAGGGAGGAGAAGAAGAGCGGGTTGTCCAGCGCCGTGGTCAGCGCCTCGGCACCCACCTGCTCATAGGCCTTGAGCAGCGCCGGCACCCGGGAGAGATCGGTGAGCGCCAGGGTGATCTCATCCGCCGTGCCCACCATCTCGCAGCCCTGCTGATAGGAATCGCAGATGGCGATGCCCAGCTCCTCCGCCGAAATCGAGGGGTTCTCGGCCAGGGCGCCGATCCAGCCGGTGTAGTACCAGCCGTTGCCCGGCTCCAGCTCCTCGGAGGCCACCATGTAGGCGCTGATGTCGGTGAGGGTGGCGGCCACGTCGACGGTGGACATCAGGCAGGCATCGAAGCCCACCAGGTCGATGGGGGGCTCGCTCTCCGAGAGGGTGTACACCGAATCAAAGGCGGCGTGGATCTCATCGAGGGTCAGCGAATCAAAGCCGTACTTCTCATCAAAGGCCACGCCGGTGACGCTGCCGCCGCCGTGGTTCCAGAACAGCACCGCCTTGTTGTCGGCGGGGTAGTGCTGCTCGCAGAAGGTGAGGAAGTCGGCAAGGCTCTCGCTCTTGCCCATGCTGGCGGAGGGCTTCTCCTCCAGCAGGAAGAGGCCCTCGCTGTCGTAGACAAAGCGCTGGATGCTGTCCGCATCCATCAGGTCGTTGTTCCAGATCTCGCTGCCGCCGGTCTGGATGACGATGCTGACGTTCTCCGGCAGGGAGACCTCCATCATCTCCACCAGGTCAGCGGTGGCGCAGCCGTAATAGCTCTCAAGGTCGCTGCCGCAGAGGTACCAGTAGACGGCCCAGCTGCCGCCCGCACTGCTGCCGGGGGCCTTGGTGGGCGCTCCGCCCTCGCCGGCGATCTCCGCCTCCTCCGCGCCGCAGCCCGTCAGGGTGAAGAGCAGGGCGAAGGCGAGCAGCCATGTCATCAGTTTCTTCATTTTGCTCAGACTCCTTTTTGTTCAAGCTCTTTTGTTTCAGCTCTTTTGTTCAAACACCGGATCGGACTCCGGATGGGGCACCTGTTCGGAAGGCCCCGGATGCTCCGGGGCC
This sequence comes from Clostridia bacterium, assembly GCA_017396965.1. GTDB lineage: Bacteria > Bacillota > Clostridia > Oscillospirales > Feifaniaceae > Galloscillospira. The sequence continues at coordinate 2,865 of JAFQKL010000101.1, read as the reverse complement.
TGTTTTTTCTCCCCCTGCCCGCGGGGAGGCGGAGGGCTTGCTATCCGACGTAGACCCATTCGCCGGTGTCGTAGTCGAGGAAGTAGAAGTCGCCCTCCTCGTCCAGACAGGCGAAGGTGCCGTCGTTTGTGTCATAGAGGTACCAGCAGGAGGTTTCGTCATCCCAGATCTCGTAGACGCCGTCCTCCAGCAGCGACCAGTCCTCGAAGGTCCAGTCTTCATCGAGGGCGTTCCACCAGTCGTAGCCGAACACGTCGTAGTCGTCGTAGTCGTAATCATCCCAGTCGTAATCGTCGTCGGCGTAGTAGTCGGGGTCGGGATCGTCATCGCCGTCGCTCTCGTAGCTGTCGGGATCGAAGGTGTCATCGGTCTCGGGGAGGTCGTCGATCACAATGTAGGGGTTGCCGCCGGTGCCGCTGCTGCCGCCGTCGTCCTCCTGCGGCTGCTGCTGCTCAGCGGGCGGGGCGGTGAGGTCGTGGTCGGGGAAGCTCCAGAAGTCGGTGCCGTAGGCGTTGCCGCCGAAGGCGTTCTGGTAGCTCGCCGCCGTGGCGGTGGCGGCGGGCAGGACGGTGGAGGGCCATCTTCTCGCGTGGCTGACCTCGATCTGGCGGTCGGTGATGTTGAAGTAGTCGTAGCGATAGGAGGCCGGCTGCTGGCCGATGGGGTCATCCCAGGTGACATCCATCATGTAGAACTCGCTGTCCAGCTTCACCAGATTCCAGGCGTGGTTCTCGCCCGCGTAGCCGACCACATAGGCGCAGGGGATGCCCATCTTGTTCATCAGATACTGAAAGCCCTTGGCATAGCCGGCGCAGACCGTCTCCTGCAGCATGAGGCTGGACCACAGCGTCTGGTTGTAGGGCGCACCGAGGACATAGTTGTTGACATTGGTCAGATAGTCATGGGCGTACTTGGCCTTTTCCACATCAGTCTGCAGGGTGGCCATGTCGAGAAACGCCTCGCGGTAGCTCTCCTCCAGCGCCGCCGTGTACTCCGTGCGTCGGGTCACGAGATCGTTGTAGATGGGGGTGATGGAGGTGACGTTGCCGTAGTTGTTATAGGAATAATTGAGGTTGCACTCGGCCCAGAAGATCTCGGGACTGTCGTACAGCACCATGCAGAAGATGGGGAAGATGTCATCCACCGTCACCGGCACTGTGATATTGATCGGGCTTTTTCCCTCCAGCACGGCGGCGCGGATGAGGTCGTAGCACTTTAAGTTGTTGCCGCTGAGGGTGTTGCGGTAGAAGTAGAATTCATCGGTGAGCTTTTCGCCGGAAAAGGTGGTACCTACCGTCTGGGGAATGGGGATGGTGGAGCGGCGGATGGCGCGGTCGGGGTTGGCGTCGAGCGAGGCGGTGGCGGTGCCCTCCTCCAGACCGGTGCCGCGGGCGAGGCCGTCCTCCGGGAGATCGGTGCCTTCGGTGCCGCTCTCTCCCCCGGTCCCGGTCACGCCGGGATCGGGCGTCTCCTCCTCGCCACAGGCGACGAGCGAGAGGCAGAGGACGAGGGCCAGCAGCAGGGCCAGCAGCTTCTTTAAGCTTTGTTTCATCGGGACTCTCCTTTTCATCAAAATCATCGGTGCGGATGCTTTCATTATATCGGGAAACGCAACCGCCTGCAAGTGCAAAACAGGACGAAAAAGGGCCGTTTTGGGCCATGCTGCGAAAAAAGAGACAGCGCCCTGCAGGCACTGTCTCTTTTTGATCTAAATGGTTGTCTCTGCCGGGCACTTGCGCAGGGGATTAGAAGATGAGGGGGGAGATGATGCCGGCGTAGAAGACCGAGGCGATGGTGACGGTGGTGAAGCCGCCGACGACCATCTTGGGCAGCAGGTAGCCCTTGATGCGCTCGCGCTGCTCCTCGGTGACACCCTCGGTGCTCTTGGTGACCTCATTGGTCAGCAGCTCGGTGCCGGGGTAGCCGAACATACAGGTGCAGGCGATGGCAGCCGAGATGAAGGGGGAGTAGCCGCAGAACTTGCCGGCGATGGCGCCGAAGATGGTGATCGGGATCAGGCAGAGAGCCAGCATACCGAAGAGGGGCCAGAGCATCTTGATGAAGGTGGGGATGTCGATGGCGGCGAGGGAGCCGGGCAGCATCATCAGCAGACCGAGCATGACAAGGCCATAGGAGCCCGACTTCTGCAGGGCGGCGTTCTCCAAAAAGCCGATCTTGGCGAAGACAAGGCCGAACAGCAGGTAGGCGATGTTGGGGTTGAGGTAGTAGTTGACGGGGTTGGAACCGGGGATCATGGTCATCTGACCGACGATCTGAGCCAGCATGGCAACGAGAGCCAGCTTCATCAGGTACATGGTGGAGGAGTTGTACTTCTCGGGCATGGGCTTGAAGACGGTCATGTTGGGGAGCTTGAAGCCCTTGTTGTCCTCAGCGAGGTCATGGTCGAAATCGCCGAGAGCCAGCTTGCGGGCAACTTCCTTCTTCATGCCCCAGGTGGCAACCGGCATACCGAAGAACATCTGGAAGGCGCTGACCAGCACCGCGAAGCCCGCGAGCTCGGGACGGCCGGCGGCGTTGGCAGTGCTCTGCATCATAACGGTGGCGATGGTGCCGCCCGAGATGGGGGCGGAGGCGATCAGGGAGTACTCGCGGCCAAAGAGCACGGGGCCGACGGTGAAGGCGATGATGCCGATGCCGACCAGGCCGGCACAGGCGATGAGCACCGTTCTCCACTCCTGGAGCAGGGTGTCGAGATCACTGATGGTGCCCATGTTGACCAGCAGCTGGCCGACGCCAAAGTTGCCGGTGGCGGCGACGAGGCCCGGCTTGGTGGTGACATCGGCGGGGAGGATGCCGGTCCAGAAGAGGGCCAGGAAGATGAGGCAGGAGAAGAGCATGGACGAG
>JAFQKL010000100.1 GCA_017396965.1 Clostridia bacterium | reverse complement strand
CGGACCAGCTTGTCCCGTGTCCCTCCTGTCAAGGACAAGCAGGGAGGGCGAAATTTTTTCCCTCCTCTAATGATGCTTTTGCGATAGCGGGTCAACTCCCGCAGTTCCCGCAGTTCCCGCAGTTCCCGACTGGGAATAAAGCCGGCCGTCAGGAGTCCGTGCCGGAGAAGCTCTGCGATCCACTCCGCATCCTTTGAATCGGTCTTGCGTCCCGGAACTGCTTTCCTGTGAGCGGCGTTGACAACCATGGCCTCCAACCCCGGCAGCTCGAACAGATGATACAACGGCTTCCGGTATGGTCCTGTGCTTTCCATGGCAATCATCTCGCCCCCTTCCTCTGTCAGCCGGTTGGCGAGAGACTTGATCTCGCCGGTCATTGTGCCATACTCCCGCAGTTCCTGTCTGCCGCCTTTTCTCAGACAGGCTGCGATGAGGTTCTTGTGCACATCGATTCCACAACAGCACCGATAGACAACGTTCATCATGGATCCTCCCGTTTGTTGTCACGGTGTGCTCTCCGGTTCAGTCATTTTACGATGCGTCCTCTTGCCAATGCCGGTGGGACAATTTGTGGTTCAATGGGAGAGCATGATACCAGTTTGATTGGCGCGCTCGGGGCGGCAAAGAAAAGCCGGCCTTTCCCGTGCACCTGCAGTCTGCCATATCCGCTGCTTTTCGTCTCTCGTGGCGCGCCTTGTGCGTGAGGTTTGATTGTTGAAAGAGCTGCAAACACGCACGGTCAAACGGTTTTGACCATTCCACAGAATCCCCGGCAACGCAGTGTCCCAATCGTCACAAGGTGCAGCTGATCCCAGCGTCGATGAGACGCAGTTGACCTCGGTGTCTGCGTGACGGTTGACCCCACATCAGCGCAAAAGCACAGGTCTGTCAAGGGTTTAGGGTGGAGATTTTTTCCCGATCCCCCACGAGGGAAAAAATACGACCCGGCCCTTGACAGACCGGGTGGGTTCCGGGGGATAATGGAAAGGGGAGAGTGTGGGCGACCACACTCCCCCGTCTCCCTCCCCCCTCCAACCGATTCCATGCGTCCGAAAAAAGCACTATTCAATAAAGCGGAGATAAATAACAAATTGCAACCTTATTTTGTGGAATATCCGGAAAAAGTCGATACAATACCGAAGAATAACAGAAAAATCCCTCAAAACATGGCGATATCCCTTGCGGAGCCGTTCTGTTTGGCATATAATGACGTCAGGACCAGGTCACAGGAAAGGATGGGACACCCATGTTCAAACGAACGAAGAAGATCCAAACCAGAATCACCGCCGCCATTGCGCTGACCGCCGTGCTGGTCGCCGTCGTCATCGGCGCCGCGAGCGTCTTCGCCACCGGACGAACCACGCTCAATATGTTGAGAACAACGATGTACGAGGTGGCCGAGGTCGCCGCCCTCGATGTCGGCCACACGCTGGACTCGCTGCGTCTGGCGCTGAGTGAAGCCGCGTCGGCCAGCGTCCTCGTCTCGGAGGAGCCGGCCGGTCGGCTTGCTTATCTCAGGGAACGAGCCGCCGCGAACGGCTTTCAGGACGCGTGGTATCTGAACGCCCAGGGCGTCGACATCACGAGCGGCATCTCCCGTGCCGGTGAGAGCTGGTATCAAAATGCGGTTTCCAAAGGATGGGGTGTCTCGGTGCCGATCGCCGATGAGAGCGGCAGCGGGATGCACTTCATCGTCGCCCTGCCCATCCCCTCCGGCGGGATGACTGCCGATGTGGCGGCGTTTCGCTGTGACCAGCAGATGCTGCAGGAGCTGATCGCCGCCATCAAGGTCGGCGACTCGGAGAACGCCGATGTCTACATCCTCGGCAGAGACGGCGTCACGGTCGCCTCGCTGGAATACGAGCTCGTGCTGGCGCAGGAAAACCTGGTCGCCGATGCCGCCGCAGGCACCGTCTCCGCCGATGACGCGGAGCTCGCCGTCGTCGAGCAGGCGATGGTGACCGGCAGCCAAGGCGTCATGGAGTACACCGACGGCGAGGGCATCGAGTATGTCCAGAGCTTTGCGCCCATCGCCGGGAGCGACGGCTGGAGCATCGCCGTCACCGTTGACAAGGCGGAGTTCATGGGCAGCATCCTCGAGAGCGTTGCCCTGCTGGGCGGCCTCACCGCCGTGATGATCCTGCTCGCCGCCCTCTTTGCCAAGGGCTTTGGCACAAGCATCGCCGGGCCGGTCACCCAGACCGTGGAGCGTCTTAAGCTCCTCGCGGACGGCGATCTGCACACCGAGACGCCGACGGTGGACACCGAGGACGAGATCCACCAGCTCAGCGAGGTGCTCAAGACGCTGGTGCAGGAGTTCAAAGACTTTGTCGCCGAGACCGAGCGGGGCCTCTACTCGATTGTCAAAGGCAACCTGACCCACGACAACCAGGGCGAGTGCTACCCCGGCGACTTCTATCCGCTGCACGAGGACTTTGTCAAGATCTTCGACCAGTTAAACCGTCTCATCCGCAAGATGGATGTCACCTCGCAAAACGTGCTCAACGAGGCCCGCCAGGTCTCGAGCGGCGCACAGCAGCTGGCGCAGGGCGCCACCGAGCAGGCGAGCGCCGTGCAGGAGCTGGCCGCCACCGTGACCGAGATCTCGATGCACACCGAGTCCACCGCCGGCAACGCCGAAGAGGCCAGGGTCTCGGCGGAGCAGTCTGCCGCGAAGGTGGTCTCCTGCAATGAGCAGATGAAGACGATGCTCACTGTGATGCATGAGATCTCCGTCAACTCGGGCTCGATCAACAACATCATCAACATCATCGAGGACATCGCCTTCCAGACCAACATCCTCGCCCTCAACGCCTCGGTCGAAGCCGCCCGCGCCGGGTCTGCCGGCAAGGGGTTCGCGGTTGTCGCCCAGGAGGTGCGCAACCTCGCCTCCAAGACCGCCGAGTCGAGCAGCGAGATCGCGCCGCTGATCACCTCTTCGGTCAACTCGGCAAAACAGGGTATCGAGCTCGCCACCCAAATCGCCAAGTCCCTTGAGCAGGTTGTCACCCTCACCGGGCAGAACGCCGAGGTGCTCGCCGCCATCTCCGAGGCCGCCTCCGAACAGGCGAGCTCCCTTCACCAGGTCACCGAAGGGGTGGACCAGATCTCCTCGGTGGTGCAGACCAACTCGGCGACCGCCGAGCAGAGCGCTGCCGCCAGCCAGGAGCTCGCCGCGCAGGCGGAGGTGCTCAAGAACCTGGTCAGCCTCTTCGAGCTTCGTCCGCAGTGAGTCCGGCGGGAGCCCCCTTGTCAAACGGGAAAAACTCTGCTATACTGAATTCGTCCACCTGCATTTGGGGAAATCCGGGGTTTTTTGTGGCTGGACGTATTCTATCGTTGTAAGCAAGATAAATATTATCCCTGAAATTTAAAGTCGAAAGGAGCAGCAACCCGTGAAAATTGTCCGCGTAAACGACCACGGCATTATCTATTACGGCAAGCTCGAGAACGACAGAGTCTACCGCATCGAGGGCGACCTGTTCGCCGACTTCGTTGTCACCGGCAGCTCGGTGGCGCTCGCCGACGTCACGGTGCTGGCCCCCATCATCCCCTCCAAGGTGGTGGCGATTGGAAAGAACTACCGTGCCCACATCGAGGAGATGGCCAAGGCCCCCTCGTCGGCCCTTGAGCCCGAGGAGCCCGAGGTCTTCTTAAAGCCGCCCTCCGGCATCATCAACCCCGGCGATGAGATCGTCTATCCCGACGGGGCGCAGCGTGTCGACTACGAGGCCGAGATCGCCGTGATCATCGGTAAGAAGGCCCGCTATGTCAAGAAGGAAGACGCGGGTGACTACATCTTCGGCCTCTGCTTGCTCAACGATGTCTCCCGCCGCGACGTCAAGAAGACCACCACCCAGTGGGTCAACGGCAAGGGCTACGACACCTTCTGCCCCATGGGTCCCTTCATTGACACCGAGGCTCCCCTCGCCGTCAAGACCATCCGCTCCCACCTGAACGGCGAGCTGCGTCAGGACGGCACCACCGACCTGATGATCTTCTCGATCCCCGAGCTGATCGAGCACCTCACCGACCGCATGACCCTGCTGCCCGGCGACGTGATCGCCACCGGCACCCCCGCCGGTGTCGCGCCGATGCAGGTGGGCGACACGATTGTTGTCAGCTCGGATGAGCTTGGCGAGCTGAAGAACAAGGTTGTCGCGGAGAAGAAGCCGAAGTAGGCTGTTGTTTGTGGGTCCTGTTTTTTTGTACACAGATCAAATCCGGCCGTCCTGCCTTGTGCGGGGCGGCCGGCTTTTGATTGGTGTATAATGTAGTTTGGGTTGTTGTGAGGGGTTTGGACACAGGTGGGGGCGGGGGGCGGAGTTGGTGGGCTGGCTTGAGTTCGGCGCGGGACATGGGGAGGTGGTGCGGCGGCCTGCCGGGAGCCTTGAAGGGGGGGAGGGGGGAGTCGGGGGAGTGTTGTAGCACACACCCCCGTT
>JAFQKL010000099.1 GCA_017396965.1 Clostridia bacterium | reverse complement strand
GTGGGGAGTGTGGTCAACCGACCACACTCCCCCATCCCTCTCAATCCACCCCCTCCGCCTTGCCCGCTCCCCCTTGCCTCCCCCCGCCGCATCCTGTATAATAGAACCAATCCCACCCCAAATCAAACAAAGGAGGATCCCCGATGGACAACATCCGCCTTCTCGTCTGCGATGATGACAAAAACATCTGCGAGCTGCTGCGCCTCTACCTCGTCAAGGAGGGCTACAGCGTCGTCCTCGCCCAGGACGGCAATCAGGCCCTCGCCCTCTTCGCCAGCGAAAAGCCCGATATGGTCCTGCTCGACATCATGATGCCCGGCATGGACGGCTGGACCGTCTGCCGCGAGATCCGCAAAACCTCCGACTGCCCGATCATCATGATCTCCGCCAAAGGCGAGACCTTCGACAAAGTCCTCGGCCTCGAGCTGGGGGCGGATGACTACGTCGTCAAGCCCTTCGACACCAAGGAGGTCGTGGCCCGCATCAAGGCGGTGCTGCGCAGAGTGCAGGTGCAGGGCAGCGACGAGGGGAAGGAGGTCCAGTACGAAGACCTCTCGATCAACATCTCAAGCTACGAGCTGCGCATCAAAGGCCGCCTGGTGGACACCCCGCCCAAGGAGCTGGAACTGCTCTACTTCATGGCCAGCAACCCCGGCAAGGTCTACACCAGAAACCAGCTGCTGGACAATGTCTGGGGCTTTGACTACTACGGCGATTCGCGCACCATCGACGTCCATATCAAACGCCTGCGCGAAAAGCTGGACGGCGTCTCCGACAAGTGGGACCTGAAAACCGTCTGGGGCGTGGGCTACAAGTTTGAGGTGCTGGGCTGACCCCGCCCGCCGCGCCTGTGGTGTTTTACCTCTGAAACAATTTGAAAAACTCAAAGAACAACCGTCTTGCCCTGTTTTTCGCCTTTCACCGGGGAGTGGATGCCTGCGGTGGGGGTAGAGCAAAGGAGGCTCTTTGCGATGCTCTTGTGTTTGCGATGCTCCCGTGCTTGTGCGAAAGGGGATTTCGCCGCTGCGGCGGCGACCCCTGCAGGGGGCCGGGCGACGACCCCTGCAGGGGGCCCGGCGGCGACCCCTGCAGGGGGCCCAGGGGCGGACGGTGCAAAGGAGGCGTTTCCCATGCGTTCCAGGCTTGCTGCCCGTCATGTGGCCGAGACCTTCCTCATCTTTGTCTTCAGTTTCATCGGCCTGGCCGCCGCTTACTACGGTATGGCCTACAAGTTCAATCAGGAGCAGCAGACCGGCCGCCTGGCCGATGTGGCCCAGCAGCTGTGCGCCCTCATCCGCGAGGAGGACAGCATCGGCGCCCCCCGGGTGGTGGAGTCGATGGCGCTGCTGGCGGATACGGTGGACTGCTCCATCCTGCTGGTGGACAGCAAGGGCCGCGTCCTCTCCGTCAGCGGCGAGCTGCCGGCGCCGGTCGCCGAGACGCTGCCCTCCGAGGTGCTGGCCCTCGTCGCCCGGCCCGGCGGCTTTCGCGGCCAGCTGCAGGGGCTGTTTCCCGCCATCGAGGAGGCGGCGGCGATGACCGTCTCCGTGTCGCGGGGGGACATCACCGTGCTCGCCACCGGCGGACGGGCGGCGGTGGAGGGGATGATGCAGTCGCTGATGAGCCTCTTCACCACCGCCGCCTACGGCATCCTGGCCCTCGCCCTCACCGCCATCTACTTCTCCATCCACCGCATGGCCCGGCCCCTAAAGAGCATGAGCTACGCCGCCCGCCGCTTCGGACAGGGCAACTTCGACGTCCGCGTGCAGGTCAACGGCGACGATGAAATGGCAGAGCTTGCCATGGCCTTCAACAACATGGCCGACTCGCTCGACAAAACCGAGCAGATGCGCTCCTCCTTCATCGCCAACGTCTCCCACGACCTGAAAACCCCGATGACCACCATCTCCGGCTTTGTGGACGGGATTCTCGACGGCACCATCCCCCAGGAGCTTCAGTCCCACTACCTGCAGCTCGTCTCGGACGAGACGCGCCGGCTCTCGCGGCTGGTCAACACCCTGATGGACCTCGCCAAGTTCGAGTCAGACGAGGTGGAGCTCAAGATCGGCCCCTTCGACCTCTGCGAGACGGTGCGCCAGGTGCTGATCTCCTTTGAGCGCAGCATCGGCGACAAGCGGCTGTCGCTCGACCTCTCGCTCAGCGACGAGGCCATCACCGCCAGGGGCGACCCCGACGCCATCCACCGCGTGCTGTACAACATCATCGACAACGCCATCAAATTCACCCCGCCCGAGGGGATGCTGACGGTGACGGTGGAGAAGAAGGAGCGCCAGGCGCTGTGCAGTGTCTGCAACAGCGGCGACGGGGTGCCGGAGGAGGACCTGCCCCACCTCTTCTCCCGCTTCTACAAGTCAGACAAATCGCGCAGCCTCGACCGCCGCGGCTCGGGGCTGGGGCTTTACATCGCCAAAACCATCATCGACCGCCACGGCGGCACCATCTATGCCGAGTCGGAGCAGGGGAAGAGCTGTACGCTGAGCTTCTCCCTGCCCCTCCACCAGTCCCGGCCGACGCTGCAGGGGCTGGTGGAACAAAAGGGCAAGGGCAGCCGCCGCGGCGAGGGGGAGGCGAAGGAGGAGGAGATCGGCTGAGGGCCCCCTGCAGGGGTCTCGCCCCCTGCAGGGGTCGCCGCCGCAGCGGCGAAATCTCCTCAGCACAACGTCCAGGTTCCGCAGGAGCATTTTTGAACCGTCCCCTTGCCCCTTACCCGAAGGGACGCGGGTTGTACTGTGGCCGTTGACATAGGAGAACACCCCTGTCTTTCAATCCTGTCTTCCGTGCCCACCGGCAAAGAAGTTGCAGAATTTTCCTCCCGTCTTCCGTGCCCATCGGCAAAGAAGTTGTAGAATTTCCCTCCCGTCTTCCGCGCCCATCGGCAAAGAAGTTGTAGAATTTCCCTCCCGCCTTTCCTGTTCCACCGCTCTGACTAAGCGGCCGCCTTTTGGGGTATCCTTGAGGAAAAGAGGGTTTTCCCTCAAGGAAAGGTGCGATGTCTCATGTCTGCCCCCCGCGTTCTCCCCGCGTGTTCCCCGCTGCTTGCCGCCCTGCTGCTGACGGCGGCGCTGTCCGGCTGTGAGGCCGTGCCGCACGCCGCCCCGCTGACGGCGGCGGAGACGGCGGCCGGTGCGCCGGCGGTGTTCGACGGCACCCTCCCCCTCCATCCCCGCCCCGCGCAGGAGACGCTGCTGACGGTGCCGGAGATCGCCGCCACTGTCAGCCCCAGCGTGGTCGGCGTGGTGGCGGAGGGGGGTGCGGCGGTGTCCTACGGCTCCGGCATTCTCATGAGCGGCGACGGCTTCCTCGTCACCAACGCCCACGTCATCAGCGGCGCCGCCGCGCTGTCGGTGGTGACGGCGGCGGGGGAGGAGTATCCCGCCACCGTTGTCGGCAGCGACCGCCAGAGCGACCTCGCGGTGCTGAAGGTGGAGGCGGAGGGCCTGCCGGCGGCGGTCTTTGGCGACTCATCGGCCTGCGTCCCCGGCGAGATGGCGGTGGCCATCGGCAACCCTTTGAGCATGGAGCTGTTCGGCTCGGTGACGGCGGGGATTCTGTCCGCCGTCGACCGCCGCATCGTCATGGAGGACCGCACCATGGAGCTGCTGCAGACCGACGCCGCCATCAACCCCGGCAACTCCGGCGGCGCGCTGGTGGACGGCTACGGCCGGGTGATCGGCATCAACTCGGTCAAGGTGACGGCGGGCAGCTATGAGGGCATCGGCTTTGCCATCCCCACCGCCGCCGCCAAGCCGATTATCGACGATCTGCTGCAGTTCGGCTATGTGCCGGGACGGCCGGCGATCGGCATTGTCGGCGAGGATGTGCGCGGCTACTATGCCGCCTATTTCGGCGTGCCGCAGGGGGTGTATCTGCACAGCGTCACCCCCGGCAGCGGCGCGGCGGGCAAGGGGCTGAAGACGGGGGACATCGTCATCGGCATCAACGGCATCCGGGTGGAGAGCATGGCGGAGCTGAACCGCGTCAAGGCCGACTGCCACGCCGGCGACGTCGTCACCCTGCGGCTCTGGCGGCAGGGGACGGAGTTTGAGGTGGAGGTCGTGCTCACCGAGGCCGGGCCGGAGGGGTGAGGCGGCGGCCGGGCCGCAGTGTGTCTTGGAAGAATACGGTTATTATAGAATACAGCTTACAAAAGGAAGGGATGTTATGACCGGGATCACCCATCTGCTCTTTGATCTCGACGGGACGCTGACCGACTCCTCGGACGGCATTTTGAACACCATCGCCGCCACGCTGCTGCGCTACGGCGTGGCGGTGGAGCGCGACGAGCTGTACCGCTTCATCGGCCCGCCGCTGCAGGAGTGCTTTGCCGCCTACCTGCCGGCGGAGCAGGTGGACGAGGCGGTGACGCGCTACCGCGCTTCGTACAATGAGACGGGGCTGTTTGAGAACCGCGTCTACGACGGGATTCCCGAGGCACTGGCCCGGCTGCAGGAGGCCGGGCTGGTGCTGGGGGTGGCCACCTCCAAGCCGCTTCCTCCGACGCTGCGGATTCTTGAGCATTTCGGCCTCGACCGCTATTTCACCGCCGTCGCCGGCGCTCTGCCGGAGCGGGGGGTACATAAGAAGAAGGACGTCATCGAGCTGGCGCTGGCCGAGCTGGGAGAGGGGGCACGCGAGCGGTGTCTGATGGTTGGCGACCGGCTGCACGACATGGAGGGCGCGGCGGCCTGCGGGCACCCTGGGTGACCTTCATCTCGTCGTCGCTCTCTTCCGCCTCGGGGAAGTGGGT
>JAFQKL010000098.1 GCA_017396965.1 Clostridia bacterium | reverse complement strand
AGATTTATCTCAATATAAGGATAGTATGCGTCCATTGATTGAAAAGGACATAGCAGAAACCAAGGCAGCATTGACAAAATAAATTCACGTTTATCGAGCAGTATTATCTGTGAATATGCCTCCCTCCGTCATTTCGACGAAAGGAGGTTGTTTATTACCTAAATCAGTCCAAAGGGTAAAAGGCAGCGCCTGCGGCAGCTCTTGTCATAAGGGGACAAATATGGTATCATAAAAGGACATTCTGTCGTTTTGGAGGTGCCCTTCATGAACAGCAGTCCCTTTTTCCGCTACCGCTACCCCGCCCGCTTTGTGCGGCTGATGGTGGGGCTTGTCCTCTTCGGCCTCAGCTCGGCGCTCAACCTGCGCAGTCTGCTGGGCAACTCGCCCTGGAACGCCTTCCATGAGGGCATCTCGATCATGACCGGCGTCAGCATCGGCCGGGTGGCCCAGCTGGTGGGGGCGCTGATTATCTTTATCGACATCGTCTTCAAGGAGCCGATCGGCTTCGGCACCATCGCCAATATGCTGGTCATCGGCGGCACGATGGACCTGATCCTCGAAACCGGCCTGCTGCCGGAGTCCGCCTCGCTGCCGGTGCGGATTCTCATGCTGGCGGGGAGCATCGTCTGCGTCGCCTTCGGCTCGTGGCTCTATATGAGCGCCGGCATGGGCGCGGGGCCGCGGGACAGCCTGATGGTCGGCCTCGCCAAGCGCTTCCCCAAGCTCTCGGTCGGCACTATCCGCAACGCCATGGAGCTGAGCGTGCTGGTGGTCGGCTGGCTGATGGGCGGACTGGTGGGCTTTGGCACCGTCGCCTTCTCGCTGCTGGCGGGGCCGACGATGCAGTGGGTGTTCCGCACCTTCCACTACGATGTCCGCACCACCCACGCGGAGTCCTTTGTCGACACCTTCGGCGTCTGGAGCGGGCGGATCGACCCGGCCCGGTGGAGCGCCGGGGAGGAGACGGCGGAGTGACCGCGTCCGCCCCACCATCTGCCGGAGGGCGGGCAAAGGAATCCCCGAGACAAAGCAAGACCGACGCGCCGCAGGGCGTGCCGGTCTTTTTTTGCCCGTTTGGCAGCGCGCCGGACGGCGCCCCCTCAAAACGCCAGCCGGCAGAGGGTGCAGCCGGGGTAGTAGGTGGAGAGAATGTCGGCATAGGAGGCCCCCTCCCGCGCCATCGCCACGGCGCCCGCCTGGCTCATACCGACCCCGTGGCCGTAGCCCTCAACATCGAAGTGCAGCAGCCCCTCCTCATAGCGCAGCGAGAAGCGGGCGGAGCGCAGGCCGAGCAGGCGGCGTAGCTCGGCGCCGGTGGTCTCCACGCCATAGACGCTGCAGGATAGCACCGTATCCCCCGCCGTGCGGCGCAGCACCACCAGCGGCGCGGCGTCGCGGTCGAGGGTGTCGGCGAGGGGGGCGACGGCGACGAAATACTCCTCCGGCGTGAGGGTGAGGGTGGTGCGGTAGCCCTCGGCGGCGGCGTCGCCGGGGGAGGGGACGGCGGAGAGGTAGGGGAGGTCGGCGCTGCCCCAGATGTCGGCCGCCGCCTCGGTCTGCCGCCCGGCGATGGCGTGGAAGACGGTGTGAGCCACCTCGCCGTCGTAGCTCAGCACCTGCCCGCGGGTGGTCTCGGCGGCCGCATAGACGGCGGCCTCCTCCTCGCGGTCGGCCTCCCGCCAGGCGAGGCAGTGGGCGGGGTCGGTACACAGCTGTGCGCCGTCCCCGTGGGGGCTGTCCAGCTTGCTGACGAGGTAGGAGCGGGCGGCCACCGCCTGCGCCCGCAGCGCCTCCGCCGGCGCGGCGGCCGACATCTCGGCGGCGAGGACGCCGGGCAGCAGATCCTCCAGCGGCAGGGTGCGCAGTGCGCCGTCTGGGTGGAAACGCACCGACACCAGCAGGTCGGCCGTCTCCACCGCCTCCGGCTGCGCGGCGGCGCTGCGAAGGAGCGCCTGCTGCTCCTCCGCCCGCAGACCGCTTGTCCACAGCGGCGCGCCGAAGGAGAGCAGGCCGGTGAGCAGGAAAACGGCAAACAGCTTTCTTCGCATGGCGGGGCCTCCTTTT
>JAFQKL010000097.1 GCA_017396965.1 Clostridia bacterium | reverse complement strand
CGGCGGCCTCAAGGGACCGACCTCGATGGGCCTTGTCAAGCTGATTGACGACGCGTCGCAGGGGCTGACCGAAAGCAAGATCGACTTCCGCATGGCCGGCACCGCCAACGAGCTGACCCCCCTGATGGTGCAGGGGGAGCTGGATGTCCTCGCCGGCCCCTCCAATCTGGCGGCCATTCTCTATCAGAATACCAAAGGCGCCGTGCAGTTTGCCGCCATCAACACTCTCGGCGTGATCTACCTTGTTGAAAAGGGCGGCAACACCGTCGCCACCATGGAAGATCTGCGCGGCAAGACCATCTACGCCACCGGCAAGGGGCAGATCCCCGAATACGCCCTCACCTACCTGCTCGAGCAGCACGGCATGGAGGTCGGTAAGGATGTCGAGATCGAGTGGAAGAGCGAGGCGACCGAGGTGGTGGCCACCATCGCCATGGAGGACAGCGCCGTCGCCCTGCTGCCCCAGCCCTATGTCACCGTGGCCCAGACGCAGGTGGAGGGCCTTGCCATCGCCCTCAACCTCACCGAGCAGTGGGACGCGCTGCAAAACGGCAGCCAGCTGATCACCGCCGGCCTCATCGTCCGCCGCGAGTTCGCCGAGCAGCACCCCGAGGCCCTGGCCACACTGATGGAGGAGTACGCCGCCTCCGCCGCCTGGATCAACGAAAATGTTGAGGCAGGGGCCGCGCTCTGTGAGAAGTACGACATTGTCAAGGCCCCCGTGGCCCAAAAGGCCATTCCCTACTGCAACATCACCTGGATCGAAGGCGACGAGATGAAGACCGCCCTCGCAGGCTTCCTGCAGGTGCTCTTTGACCGCAACGCCGCCGCCGTGGGCGGGGCGATGCCGGGCGACGACTTCTACCTCACCACCCTGCCCGCCGCACGCTGACGCGGGAGCGGGGGAGGCTTCGGTTGTTCGGAGTTCTGCACCGGCTTCCTGCGCCGAACCATGAGAACTGACAAACACGCAAAACATCAGCCCGGGGCCGCCGCCAACCGCGTCGGCCTCCGGGCTGCTCCCCGTGGGGAGCGGCCCGGCCGGACGGGCGGAAAGGGGAAACCGTGAACAACCGCAGATCGACGCTTTTTCGCGCTCTCTCGGTGCTGCTGGCCCTTGCGCTCTGGCAGGGTCTGGCGGAGGTCATCGGACATTCGCTGCTGCTGGTCGGCCCCCTTGAGGTGGTGGCCCGCCTCGCCAACCTGCTCGCCCAGCCCGACTTCTGGGCCACCCTGTTCTTCACCTTCTGCCGCATCGAAACCGGCTTCTTTCTCGGCCTTGCGGCGGGGGTGCTGCTGGCGGGGCTTTCCTACCGTTTTCCGCCGGTGGAATACCTGCTCTGGCCGTATGTCGTCGCCATCAAATCGACGCCGGTGGCCTCTTTTATCATCGTCAGCCTCATCTGGCTGGATGTCAGGAGCCTCTCGGTGTTCATCGGCTTTCTCATGGTGCTGCCGCTGATCTATTTCAACCTGCTGGAGGGGCTGAAAAGCAGCGACCCGCAGCTGTTGCAGATGGCGGCGCTGTTTGAGGTGCCGTGGCGCCGGCGGCTGCTCTACCTCTATCTGCCGCAGGTTTGGCCCTTCCTGCTCTCCGCCTGCAGTGCGGCGCTGGGTCTGAGCTGGAAGGCCGGTGTCGCCGCCGAGGTGATCGGCATCCCCGACGGGTCGATCGGCGAGCGGCTGTATGAGGCGAAGGTCTATCTGTCCACCGGGGATCTTTTTGCCTGGACCATTGTCATCGTCGTCGTCAGCGTCGCCTTTGAAAAGCTCTTTCTGGCGCTGCTGCGGGCGATCTACCGGAGGTTGGAAACGCTGTGAACAGAGATCGGGACATTGTGTTTGACAAAGTGAGCAAGTCCTTTGGTGACAAGCCGGTGCTGCGAGACTTCTCCGCCCGTTTCGCCGCCTCCCGCACCACCGCCCTCATGGGCCCCTCCGGCTGCGGCAAGACGACGGTGCTCAACCTGCTGATGGGCTTTGAGCGGCCGGACGCCGGCACCATCACCCGGCCCGCCGGCCGCATCGGTGCCGTCTTTCAGGAGGAGCGTCTGGCCGAGGGGTTTTCCGCCCTCGGCAACCTGCGCATGATTCTCGGCCGCCGTCACGACGAGGGGGAGCTGGTGCGCCACCTCACCGAGCTGGGCCTGCCGGCGGAGCAGCTCGGCCAGCCGGTGCGCACCTTCAGCGGCGGGATGCGCCGCCGCGTGGCCATCGCCCGCGCCGTCCTCTACCGCGCCCCGCTGCTGCTGCTCGACGAGCCGTTCAAGGGGCTGGACGAGGAGAGCCGCCTGGCCGCCATCCGCTACCTGAAGCGGCACAGCGAAGGGGTCACCACCCTGCTGGTCACCCACGACCCCAAAGAGGCCGAGTTGCTCTCGGCCGAGCTGCTGACGCTGACGCCGGTGGACGATCGGCCGCGGCCGGACCTCGCCTGACGTCTGCGCAACGCGGCCGAGGGGTCCGCCCCTGACCGGCTGCGGTGCGGGAGAAGGGTCCGGCCTGCTGTTTTGCGCCCGGCGCTGCCGCTTCTGGCTCCCCGGCGCTGCCGACTCTG
>JAFQKL010000096.1 GCA_017396965.1 Clostridia bacterium | reverse complement strand
ATTCCAATTTATCGAGCAGTTGTGATCCATGAATATACCTCCTTCCGTCACTTCGGCGAAGGAGGGGTCCTTTATATCCCAAATCAGTCCAAAAGGTAAAAGGGATTCCCCCAGCCCCCCTTGACAGAAGGGACGCGGAGCACGCCGGTTCAGACGACCGGGAGGCCCCCCACATTCCTCCCGGCCCCCACCATCCACAAAGCGTCTGAGACTGTTTCAACACTCGGAGATTTTCTAAAAAAGTCTGAAAAGTCTGAAAAAATCTCCCGTTTGCTCTTGCGGGAAGGGGCGGGTATGCTTCATAATAAAGAAAACCCGCCTTCCGGCGGGGAGATCGGGGAGAGGTCTTGTCCCGTGCCACGCTGCGCAGTCCTCAGCAGAAGAGCGGCGGGGCGGGCGGCTCCTCTGTGGAATGGCGACAGTTCGTGGGGGAGGGGCGTCTGCCCGGCAAGGCGGGAGCCTGCCGAGGCGGCGGATGCGCCTGTCGGCCGGGCACGCCGCACGGCCGGATAAGATCACGGCAAGAAGAGGTGGTTGTATGGCACTGTTTAATCTCTTTGGCAAGAAGGACAAAAAGCCGGATAAACCGGCCCCGGCCCCGGCTGCGCCCGCGGCAAAGGAGGACACCTCCGACATCCCGGCCGAGGTGCTGCCCTACCTGCCCAAGTTTCACGACGGCATGAAAATTGAGGTGCTGACCCCCGAAAACCAGCTGATCTACATCGGTCGCCTGGAGGTGATCCGCCCCGGGGTGCTGCAGGTTCACGAGGACGAGGGCAGCCGCCTGCCGCCGGTGGTGTACGGCACCGAGCTGAAGCTGCGCGGATTTCATGAGAACATGGAGACGTTTGTCCTCTTCGCCAAGGTGACCGGCTCCAACGAGCAGATGATGCAGCTGGATGAGCTGCGTCCGCTGACCAGCGAAAACCGCCGCAATTTTTACCGCCAGAGCCTGCACATCGAGGCGCAGGTGCTGTGCGCCAACAGCATTTACGACCCCATGCGCGGGGTGGAAACCAAGCCGCAGGAGTGCGTCGTGCTCGACCTCTCCGGCGGCGGCGCCCGCATCAGCTGCCCCGAGCCCTATGAGATGGGCGATTGGCTGCTGCTGCGCAACGTCGTCGTCAACGAGGGGGAGGAGCCGTTTGACTTCACCTGCCGCGTGCGCCGCGTCGTGCCCGGCCGCCGCGGGATGCTGCACGGTCTGGAGTTCGACAGCCTCGACCCCAAGGACCGCGACCGCCTGATGCGTTCGCTGATGATCGCGCAGCGCCTCTCCCGCCAGAACAAGCGGTCGTTTGGCGATCGCTGAACGGCGGGCGGTGCGGCGTCGGATGCCGGGGGAACTTGGCCGCTTGTCCGGGTGACCGGGGGCCTTTGTCAACGGTTGGACAAGGGGCAGTTCGGTTTCCGGCCCGGTCCGGGGGTTGGTTTTCTCGCGGTCTTACCAATGACAGGATGACATGATTTTTCTTGTAAGATGATTTTGTGAATTGACTTGACAGAAAGATGGTGAGCAATATGGCGATTTCCCCGGTGAGTGCCTATGGAATGGGCGGTGTGAACAACCCGTATGCTTACGGAAATGAAGTCGGGCGCTTTTATCCCGCCGGACGGGCGGGGCTTGCGCCGGTGCCGCCGGTGGACGGTGTCGACGCGGTCAGCCGCGGGGCGGCGAAGGCGCCTGTGGTGTCTGCCGGTATTCGTCCCGCCGAGCCGCAGCTGCCGGAGGTGCGTCAGGGCGCCGACCCGGTGGAGATGGCGGTGCGCGGACGGATCCGCTATCTGAGCGAAGACGAGGTGGCGGGGCTGGCCCGCGCCGCCGTTGCCGCGCCGCAGACCGACGGGGAGACCGCCGGCGGCGAGGCGGTGGAGGGGAGCAAGTCCGCCGCCGAGGTGATGGAGGAGGCCGAGTGCCAGACCTGCGCCGAGCGGCGCTATCAGGACGGATCGGACGATCCCGGCGTCTCCTTTAAGACCCCGGCCCACATCGACCCCTCGGTGGCGGCCTCGGTGGTGCGCGGCCATGAGCAGGAGCACGTCAGCCGCGAGCAGGCCAAGGCCGACCGCGAGGGCCGCGAGGTGGTCAGCCAGTCGGTGACGCTGCACAGCGACATCTGCCCCGAGTGCGGCAAGGTGTACGTCTCGGGCGGCACCACCCGCACGACCACCCGTGCGGAGAACGATCCGCAGCAGGAGCAGCAGCGGCAGGCCGAGCAGGAGAAGCAGAAGGGTGGCTTCGCCGCGGTGGCGTAAGGGGGACGCTGCGGGGAATGGGTTTTGGTGTGGGGAGTTGCATGGGATTTTGCGAGGACGCGCTGCTTTGGGGCGGCGCGTTCTTTTTTGTTGTGTGCGGGGAGGGTGGCGGGGGAGGAGGAAGGGTGGCGGGGGGGGGTT
>JAFQKL010000095.1 GCA_017396965.1 Clostridia bacterium | reverse complement strand
TAGAGGAAAATTTGGAAGAAAATGCGGTTTCGGGTCAAAATTGACAAGGCAATGAGCCGATAGTATGATATAATCAGAACAGGACGGACTACATTTGCCTGAGAGGGGCGCGGCGGATGGCATTTTTAGATATTCTGAAAATTCTGAATGACTGCCTGGTTTTGATCTACGGGATATATTTGAGCGTAGAGATCGTTGGGGGTATGCAGAACGATCGGCAGAAAAGGCTGATTTTCGCATTGTGCCCCGTGTTTTTGCTGATTCAAGGGTTTGCGTGGCTGATCTTCGGAACGCAGGCGGTACGTCAGGCCTATCCGCTGCTGGTGCATGTGCCGCTGGCACTGATCCTGATTTTTGTTCTGAAAAAACGTGTCAGCATGGTACTGGTCAGCGTATCTACGGCCTATCTTCTCTGTCAGCTCCCGCGCTGGGTCAAGCTGATGGTCTCGGCTGTGACCGGCTCACCTGTGGTGGGGGAGATCGCCTATATGCTGTGCATCGCACCGGTATTTTTCCTTCTTCGCCGCTATTTCGCGCCCGCTGCCCACAGTGCCATGACCTATTCCGGGCGCTCTCTTCTCCTGTTTGGCAGTTTGCCTGCGGTATACTACATCTTCGATTATGTGACCGTAGTCTACTCCGATGTAATTCGGGGAGCCGCGGAAATACTGGCTGAGTTTTTGCCCACCGCTTTGATCCTGTTTTACGTTCTGTTTTTGACTTCCTATCACGTGCAGATGCAGAAAAGGACACAGTTGGAACTGCAAAGCTCTATGCTTGAGGCGCAGCTGAAGCAGGCCAAAACGGAGATGGACGGCCTAAGACATGTCGAGATGCAGACTGCGATCTATCGGCATGACATGCGGCATCACCTGACTGTGATCGGTGGACTCATTGCGGCGGATGACGGAGAAAAGGCACTTGCCTATATCCAGGGCGTAGAAGAGGATGCCGCGTCCATTGTGCCCAAACGTTATTCCGGAAATGAAACGGTGGATCTGCTGTGCTCCGCTTTCGTTGAGCGGGCGGAGCAACTGGATGTTCGACTGACTGTGAATGCGAAGATCCCCCGGGAGATCTCTATCCCGGACACTGAATTGAGTGCCGTGATCGCCAACGGGCTGGAAAATGCACTGAAGGCAGTGAAAGAAGTGGTCGAGCCTCACAGGTGGATAAAATTCTATTGTGAAGTGAAACACGGCAGACTCCTGATCGAGATCAGCAACCCCTATGCAGGGAAGGTCATCATACGGGATGGGCTGCCGGTGTCCGGACAGGAAGGACACGGTTACGGGTGCCGCAGCATCCGCGCGATCATCCAGCGGCTGGGTGGGCTATGTCTCTTTGAGGCAGAGAACGGCGTATTCACTTTCCGGGCGGCGCTGCCCGAGTGTGGTGAGACTTTGCAGGCGTGACAAAAGCATCACGAGGCCCCCGGCAGCGAAGCCGGGGGCCTTTTGCATGAGAAAAGGACGGCTGTGCATTGGCACAGCCGTCCTGTGAGTTTGAAAGGGATCAGTCCTTCTTGGCGCCCTGCTGCTCGAGTTCCTTGAGAGCGTCCTTGTAGGAGAGGTTGACACGGCCCTTCTCGTCAATCTCGGTGACCTTGACCCAGATCATGTCGCCGATGTTGACCACATCCTCCACCTTCTCCACGCGGCGGTTGGAGAGCTTGGAGATGTGCACCATGCCGTCCTTGCCGGGAGCCAGCTCGACGAAAGCGCCGAACTGGAGGATGCGCACGACCTTGCCGTAGTACAGCTGGCCGACCTCGGGAACGAAGACGATGGTCTCGATCATCTTCTTGGCGGCGTCGCAGGAGGCCTTGTTCTCACCGGCGATATAGATGGTGCCGTCGTCCTCGATGTCGATCTTGGCGCCGGACTCGGCGGTGATCTTCTGGATGACCTTGCCGCCGGAGCCGATGACCTCGCGGATCTTGTCCGGATTGATGTGCATCTGGATCATCTTCGGGGCGGTCTTGGCCAGCTCCTTGCGCGGCTCGGGGATCGCCTTGAGGAGGATCTCGTCGAGGATCTGGAAGCGCGCCTCTTTGGTGATGGCGAAGGCTTCCTTGACGATCTCATGCTTGAGGCCGTCGTTCTTGAGGTCCATCTGGATGGCAGTGATGCCCTGTTTGGTGCCGGCCACCTTGAAGTCCATCTCGCCGTGGAAGTCCTCCACGCCCTGGATGTCGATGAAGGTGGTGAAATCGTCGCCGTCCTGGATGAGGCCGCAGGAGATGCCGGCCACGGGGGCCTTGAGGGGCACGCCCGCGTCCATCAGCGCCAGCGTCGTGCCGCAGATGGAGCCCTGGGAGGTAGAGCCGTTGGAGGAGAGCACCTCGGAGACCACGCGGATGGCGTAGGGGAAGTCCTCGACCTCGGGGATGACGCTCTCGAGCGCCTTCTCGACAAGGGCGCCGTGGCCGTACTCGCGGCGGTTGGTGCTGCGGCTGGCACGCGCCTCGCCAGTGGAGTAGGAGGGCATGTTGTAGTGGTGCATGAAGCGCTTGGACTCCTCTTCCCAGATGGTGTCAAGCTTCTGGGCGTCGCTCAGCGTGGAGAGGGTGGCGATGCTCAGCACCTGGGTCTGGCCGCGGGTGAAGAGGCCGGAGCCGTGCACCACGGGCAGCACGCCGACTTCGGCGGCGAGCGGACGGATCTCGTTCATCTGACGGCCGTCAACGCGCTTGCCGGCCAGCAGCCACTTCTTGACGACCTTCTTCTGCAGCTTGTACAGGATCTCGTCCATGTACTGCATGAGGTCGGGGTGCTCTTCGCCGTACTTCTCTTCCATGGCGCTGACCCACTCGTTGACGCGCTGCTCACGCACGTTCTTGTCGTCGGTGTCCATGCAGTATTCCATGCCGGCGAACTCGTTGTTCACGAGCTTCT
>JAFQKL010000094.1 GCA_017396965.1 Clostridia bacterium | reverse complement strand
GAAATGAAAGGGCTCCTGATGAACGCTCACTCGTCAGTCAAGACGAAACTGGCAGCAAAGCGAAAAGCGGAGAAGGGGCTCCACTCCTGAAATACTCACCAACGAACGGTAGAGAAGTACTCTGCCGTTTTTCTATTCTATCTTATTGGTTTCCCCCAGCATCCAATCCACATACAGCCCGTACCCCTGCGTGGGGTCTGACACAAACACATGCGTCACCGCCCCCACGATCCTCCCGTCCTGGATGATCGGGCTGCCGCTCATGCCCTGCACGATGCCGCCGGTGGCCGCCAGCAGGCGCTCGTCCGTCACGCGGATCACCATCGACTTCGGGGCAGGGGAGGTCTGCTGGTTCACGCGGGTGATCTCGATGGCGTATTCCTGCACGCCCGCGCCGTCCACCGAGGACAGGATGGTCGCCGGGCCGGTATGCACGCCGGAGCGCAGCCCGATGGGGAGCCCGTCGGGGTAGAGGGGATTCGCGGCGGGGGAATCAAAGCTGCCGTAGATGCCCAAAATGGAGTTGCGCCGGATGCTCCCCAGCACCTCGCCCTCCCGAAGGAAACTGCCCTTCAGCTCGCCGGGCGCGCCCTTCTGTCCCTTCTGCACGGCCACGATGTCCGCGCGGAGCACCTGCCCTTCGCTGACGGTCAGGACGGAGCCGGTGTCGCCGTCGGTGATGGCGTGGCCCAGCGCGGCGTAGCGGCCGGTATCCGGGTCGTAGAAGGAGAGGGTGCCCACCCCGGCGGTGGAATCCCGCACCCAGGCGCCCAGGCGGACGGCGCCGGTGGCCTCGTCCCGGAAGGGCGTGAGCAGGGCCGTGCGGCTCTCCCCGGCGCGGCGGTAGGCGATGTGTACCGGCTTCCCGGCGGACTTTTCCAGCAACGTGGTGAGGCTCTCGGCGGTGGTGACGGTGCTGCCGTCCACGCCCACGATCACGTCGCCTGCCTGGAGGCCTGCATTCTTCGCCGGGGCGACGCCCTCGGCGGCTTCGCTGACGCCGACGATCAGCACGCCCTCGGTGCGCATGGCGATGCCCAGGGCCATCCCGCCGGGGACGAGCCGCTTTTCCGGGCTGACGTGGACATCGACCTTCTTCAGAGGCACGCCCAGCAGGCTCAACCACATTTCGGCGGAGGCGGCCTCGGCGAGGGTCTCGTCCTCCGAGGCGGTGGCGGAGACGACCTCGCCCTCCAGCGTCAGTGGGCCCAGGCGCATTTCCTCCAGCTGGGCGCGGGTCAGCGTGAGGGTGTCCGGCGTGTCCCGCAGGGTGCGCTGCATGGGGGAGAACCAGCTCATCGCCAGCAAAAAGGCCGCCACCACCCCGGCGGAGCGACGCAGCATCGTGGGCTTCTTCATGACAAAACCTCCGTTTCTCACGGGAAGTTTGGCTGGTTGCGGCCGCGGCTATGCTGGGAAAGTTGGCTTGCGGTTTGGGGAGAAGGAATAATAAGGGAAATGAATTTGTTTGATTGTTTGCTGTCTGTTTTTGTTGGAATTGATTTTAGTGCTGGCTCTTCTTTCTCGCTCCCGAGAAAGAAGCAAAGAGGGCCAGAGGGGGTGTCAAACTTCAGACTCCCGATTGCCACCCCCTCTGGACTCCCCCCGCACCCACAACGTAGTCTTTGTCCGGAGTAGTCTTTCCCACATGGGCCTCGCGGGGGCGTACCGTAACACCATGATATCTATGTTTGTCGGTGCGCCGCTCCCCTGTACGGCCTCGCGGCGCGGCTGTTACTCCGCGATCCGTCGCCTTCCCCTTGAGGGGAAGGTGGCACGGCGCAAGCCGTGACGGATGAGGTGGAAGGCTGCATGCACAACGCGGTCATCAAATCCCAATTTGTCTCCTTCCGCAAAAACCGCAAGCCAACATTCCCAGCATAGCCGCGGCCGCAACCAGCCAAACTTCCCGTGAGAAACGGAGGTTTTGTCATGAAGAAGCCCACGATGCTGCGCCGCTCTGCCGGGGTGGTGGCGGCCTTTTTGCTGGCGATGAGCTGGTTCTCCCCCATGCAGCGCACCCTGCGGGACACGCCGGACACCCTCGCGCTGACCCGCGCCCAGCTGGAGGAAATGCGCCTGGGCCCGCTGACGCTGGAGGGCGAGGTCGTCTCCGCCACGGCCTCGGAGGACGAGACCCTCGCCGAGGCCGCTTCCGCCGAAATGTGGCTGAGCCTGCTGGGCGTGCCGCTGAAGAAGGTCGATGTCCACGTCAGCCCGGAAAAGCGGCTCGTCCCCGGCGGACAGGCCCTGGGCATCGCCATGCGCACGGAGGGCGTGCTGATCGTCGGCGTGAGCGAAGCCGCCGAGGGCGTCGCCCCTGCGAGAAGTGCTGGCCTCCAGGCAGGCGACGTGATCGTAGGCGTGGACGGCAGCACCGTCACCACCGCCGAGAGCCTCACCACGTTGCTGGAAAAGTCCGCCGGGAAGCCGGT
>JAFQKL010000093.1 GCA_017396965.1 Clostridia bacterium | reverse complement strand
GACGAGGTGGAGCAGGCTGTGGGCCAGATCAGCATCCCCGGCCTCAACGGCGAGCCTATCGGCAAGTATGATGACGGCACGCTGGACACCGCCCTCTTCATGGAACCCTGGGCCATGACTCATTTCCTGGACGGCTATGCCATCACCGACTCCGAGGCTCACGTGGTGCGCTATTTTGACGAGCGGGGCGTGTTTACCGCCGTAGGAAGCGGCAAGGCCGGCTTCCGCAACGGCACCGGTACCGGCGCTTCCTTTGAAAACCCCACCGGTCTTGCCACCGGTGATGACGGCGAGGTCTACATCGCCGACACCGGCAACGGCGTGATTCGCATGATGAGCGAAAAGGGCAAGGTCACGACCTGGGCCTCCGGATTGTCCTCCCCCACCGGCCTGTGCTGGTATGAGGGCGACCTGTACGTCGCCGAGACCGGCAAGAACCGCGTGATCTGCATCGACGGTGACGACAAGGACTACACCGTCGTTGCCGGCGGCGAAGAGGGCTATGTGGACGGTCTTGCAGCAAACGCCCGCTTCTGCGCTCCTCAGGGCGTTGCTGTGGGTGAAGACGGCACGGTGTACGTCTCCGACACCGAAAACCACGCCGTGCGTGCCGTCAAGGACGGCCGCGTGTATACGCTGGCAGTCTCCCGCGAGACACCCGAAGCGCCCGTGCAGCCCCGCGGCATTCTGGTGCAGGACGACCGTCTGCTGGTGACTGACCTCTTTGCTCAGACCGTTCTGGAACTCGACCTCTCCCCTGTCAGCTACGCCGACATCCCCGCTGACTACTGGGCCGAGAGCTACATCACCGCCGCCACCGAGCGCAACATTCTGGAGAGCACCGGCAACGGCCTGTTCTCCCCCAACGCTCCCGTCACCCGCGCCGCCTTCGCCGTGATGCTCTCCCGCATCCATCAGTATGTGGACGGCAACGCCGTCATCAACGGCGAGTCTACCTTTGCCGATGTTCCCGCCGACGCCTCCTACGCCGCCGCAGTCCGCTGGGCCGCCGATCTGGGCGTGATTCAGGGCAACAACGGTCTCTTCAACCCCAATCAGGTGGTGACCCGCCAGCAGCTGGTGGCCATGTTCTACCGCTATGCACAGGTCATGGGTTATGACACCTCTGCAGGCGCAAACGCCAGCATCCTCGGCTACACCGACGCTTCTTCTGTCAGCGCATACGCCGTTGACGCCCTGCAGTGGGCCTGCAGCAAGGGCATCGTCAGCGGTTACACCGACGGCAGCCTCCGCCCCCATGGTCAGGCAACCCGCGCCCACATGTCCAAGATCCTCATCATCGCCATGGATGCTTTCGGTATCTGATTCCAAACAAAAAACGCACCTGCAAAAGCAGGTGCGTTTTTTTATTCTGTTTTTCCAAGGACCTTATACAGCACAGGAATGTTCTTCCCATGTTGATTCTCCAACCGACCTTTGCTATACTGATAAAAAACACGAGAGGAGCATCGCCATGACCGATTTTTCTGTTGTTGAAAAAAATCTGACAGCCTACGGCTAT
>JAFQKL010000092.1 GCA_017396965.1 Clostridia bacterium | reverse complement strand
GGGGCAGCGCCCCCTTTCCGACTGTCCGACCTTCGGTCGGCAGGCGGCGTTGGCTTGGCATAGAGGTAATGAGCCCGACGGCGGATTCCGGAGCGGGAGGCGCTTGCGCCGGGAGCGGAGGAAGACGCAGGGGGGGTGCGGGGGTAGGGGTGTATCCATAAGAAAACGCCAAGAGGGGCGGGGGAAGTGCGAATTCTGCGGAAAGTGTTTCCCCGCAATCCCCCGTCCCGAGCGACCGCCAGGGAGCGAGCGTCGGGCGGCTGCATCCCCGGCCTTCAGGCCGGGCGCGAAAGTCCAAACCAGCGCACCCAAGGTAGGCCGCCGTCCGCAGACGGCGGAATCCCGGGGGTCAAAGGGGGCAGCGCCCCCTTTCCGTCTGTCCGATCTACGATCGGCAGGCGGCGACACCCCCGTCCTACGCCTCCGCCTCCATATAGTACCCCGCCCCCCGACGGGTGCGGATCAGCACAGGACTGCCGGGGTCATCCTCCACCTTCTCCCGCAGCCGCCGGATCATGACGTCCACCACACGCAGCTCTCCCAAAAACCCGTCAAACTCCCACACCTGCTCCAGCAGCTGCTCGCGGGAAAACACCGAGCCCCGGTGGTCGTACAAAAACGCCAGCAGCGCGAACTCGCGGGCGGAGAGGTCGATGGTGCGCCCGTCCTTCACCACCTGCATCAGCGAGCGGTCGATCACCAGCCCCTTGACGGGGGCAGGCGCGGCGGGGGCCTGTCCGAAGGCGGCGCGGCGCAGATTGGCCTTGATGCGGGCCTTCAGCTCGTTCATGGAGAAGGGCTTGGTGATATAGTCATCCGCCCCCAGCTCAAGGCCGCGCACCTTGTCCATCTCCTCCTCGCGGGCGGTGAGCATGATCACGGGGGTGGTCTTCTTCTCGCGGATGCCGCCCAGCACCGCCCAGCCGTCCATCACCGGCAGCATGACATCGAGCAGCACAAGGTCGAACTCCTCCGCCAGCGAGAGGCGCAGGCCCTCACCGCCGTCGGGGGCGATGACGGTTTCGTAGCCCTCGCGCTTTAGATTAAAGGCGACAATGTCGGCGATCGCGCGTTCGTCTTCCACGATGAGAATGCGGCTCATGCAGGTCACTCCTTGAGAATTGATTTCGATATCCCGGAAAGCCGAAGCGGGGCAGACCGTCCCCCTTCGGCCGGACAATCAGACTTAACCTTTATTATACAACACCTTCCGGGAAATTACCAGCCCCTTCCGCCGCTTCCAACACCCGCTCCTCCGTCCAGCGGGCGGCATCGAAGAGCAGCGCCTCGCCGCAGGGGGTCTGCCAGCCGAAGTAGCCACGCGGCGGGCGGGCGAAGCGGGCGGGAATCGCCATCTGCACGCCGCCGTGGGCGACGATGACAACATCCCCCTCCGCCTCCTCCATCACCCGGCAGAAGGCCTCCGTCACCCGCGCCTCAAACTCGGCGAGACTCTCGCCGCCCGGACAGCGGCCGACGCAGCCGCCCTCCACCCAGGTGCGGTAGGCGGGATCGTCTCGCTCCATCTCGTCGGCGGTGCGGCCCTCAAAGCGGCCGAAGTCCATCTCGCGGAAGTCCTCGACGACGATGTGGGGGGCGCCGGGGAAGAGCAGCTCCGCCGTCCGCCGTGCGCGGACAAGGGGGGAGACATAGACCGCCGCCGGGCGGAAGGGATGAGGACGCAGCGCCCGCTCGCCCTCGGGGGAGAGGGGGATGTCGCTGCGGCCCTGATAGCGGCGCTCGGCGTTCCAGGCCGTGCGCCCGTGGCGAAAGAGCAGTACCCTCACGGCAGCACCCCCTTGAGGACGGTGGGCAGGCCGCAGAACAGGCGCACCACCGTCTCCGCCCGCTCGGCCAGCAGGCAGGCGAGCTGTCCCGCCGCTTCGCGGGCCGCCCGCTCGGCGGGGTCGATGGGCACCACGCCGCCGCCGACCTCGTCGGCGACAACGACTTCATATGCCGCCAGCCGGTCGGCAAGGGCGACAAGCGCGGCCGGGTCGGCGCACTGCGCCGCCAGCTCCTGCACCCGTGTGACGGCGCGGCCGGCGGGCAGTGTCTCCCCGCAGCAAAGCAGCTGCGCGGCAAAGCGGGTTTTGCCGGAGAACATCGGGCCGGTGATGAAGATCATGGCAGTTCCTCCCTGTGAGATGATGGGGACGGCGAAGGGGCGGCATCCCGTCACAGCAGTTCCTCCAGCAGCTGCACGGCGACGGCGGCGGCCAGCATCCAGAACTCCGCCCGCTGCAAAAACCAGCCGGCGAGATCCCCCGTCATGCCGCCGAAGCCGCGGACGGCGGTGCGGTGATACTGCCAGAAGACGAGGGCGCAGGCGGCGACCATGGCGAGGCCGGTGTGTCCTCCTGCCACACACAGAACCGCCCCCAGCAGCAGGG
>JAFQKL010000091.1 GCA_017396965.1 Clostridia bacterium | reverse complement strand
TTTCCCGTCAGATATTCTCCTCCGCATCAGCGGGCGAATTTTCCGCCGAAGCGTCATCCTCCTGTTCAAACAGCGGCAGGGTACACCAAAATTCCATGCCGTTCTCCCGGGCAATCGCCCCGTAGCGGCAGCGGTGGGCCTCGATCACCGCCTTGACGATCGAAAGGCCGATGCCGGTGCCGCCGAAGGCGCGGGTGCGGGCCTGGTCGAGCTTGTAGAAGCTCTGCCAGATCTTGGGCAGCTCCGCCTCGGGGATGGGGTCGCCTTCGTTGAACACCGAGAGGCGGATGCGGTCGCCGCGCTCGTCGGGGTCGAAGCGGATGGTGATGGTGCCGCCGTCCGGCGTGTGGTCGATGGCGTTGGAGAGGTAGTTGGTCAGCACCTGGGAGATCATGTCCTTATCGGCAAACAGCACCGCCCCGGAGGGGGCGCAGTCCACCCGGATGTCCCGCTCCTCCACGGCGGAGAGCAGGCGGGGGAGGAGGTCGTCGATCATCTCGTCGATCTCGAAGGGCTCGGGCTGCGGCGTCGTCGTCCCCGCCTCGATGCGGGAGACGGAGAGCAGGTCGCCCACCATGCGGGTCATGCCCCGCGTCTCCTCCTCGATCACGTCGCAGTAAAACTCGCGGCTCTCCTCATCGGCGTTGAGGTTGATGCGCAGTCCCTCGGCATAGCCCTGAATCAGCGCCAGCGGCGTTTTCAGCTCGTGGGAGACATTGATGAGCAGATTCTTTCGCATCTCATCCAGCCGCCTGGCGCGCTCGTTTTCCTCCTCCAGACGAGCGTTGGCATCGCGCAGCTGGCGGATGGTGGACTCTAAGTGCTGCGAGAGACGGTTGATGCTGCCGCCCAGCTCGCCGATCTCGTCGTCGGCGGGGCCGGTGTAGCGGTGGGAGAAGTCGAGGGAGGCCATGTGCTCGGCGATCTCCTTCATCTCCACAATCGGCCGGGTGAAGCGGCGGGCGAGGGTGAAGGCGAAGAGCAGCGTCAGCAGCAGCGAGAGGGCGCCGGCGAGGAGGAAGAAGAAGCCGGTGTAGGCATTGGCGTCGCGCATGAGGGGGGCGGGCATCTGCAGCAGCAGCAGGTCGCCCGTCGGATGCACCCCCAGCAGGCCGATGAACTGCACCCCCACCGAGCGCTCGCCGGCGGAGAAGATGACAATGCTGCGGTCGTCGTTCTCCTTTTCCACCGTGAAGTACACGTCGTCGCCAAAGGCGCGGGGGAGCTGGTCGATGAGCTGGAAGATGGTCACCGCCTCGCCGCGGAAGAGGCGGCTTAAGCTCTGCTGGGCGGAGAGGAGGGTGTTGTACTTGATCAGCCCGGTGTCGGTGGTGATGAGGGTGCGGATGGAGTACTGCAGCTCCGCATTCTGCAGCACGGCGAGGTCGGCGACAACGTCGCCGCGGTAATGGTACTTCAGATAGTGAAACGCCTCCTGCAGCTGCTGCTGGCGGCGGTACTCCTGGTAGTCGTCATAATAGGTGGTAAAGAGGATGCAAAACAGCAGCACAAACAGACCAGCCGCCAGGCTGATCGTGAAAAACAGGCGGTTGCGGATGCTCTTTTTCACAGCAGTCCCTCCCAGACGTCGGATGGCGGGCGGCGCGCTCAGTCGATCTCAAAGCGGTAGCCGTAGCTGCGCACGGTGTGGATGACACGGCCGAAGTCGCCGAGCTTGGCGCGCACCTTTTTGATGTGGGTGTCGACGGTGCGCAGGTCGCCGAAGTAGTCGTAGCCCCACACCGAGTTTAAGATCTGGTCGCGGGAGACGGCGATATTCTGGTTGGCAGCGAGATACACCAGCAGCTCATACTCCTTGGGCGAGAGGTCGAGCCGCTTGCCCTCTAAGGTGACCACGCGGGCCACATCGTCGATCACCAGCGGGCCATAGGCCTTGGGCTGGGTGGAGCCGACCTCCGCCGCCTTGCGCAGCAGGCTCTTGACGCGGGCGGTGAGCACGATGGGCGAGAACGGCTTGCCGACATAGTCGTCCGCCCCCAGCTCGAGGCCGAAGATCTCGTCGGCCTCCTCGGTGCGGGCGGTGAGCATGATCACGGGGAGGGCGGGGTGGCGGCTCTTGATGTGGCGCAGCACGCTCCAGCCGTCCTGCACCGGCATCATCACGTCGAGCAGCACCAGCGAGAGGTCGGCCCCGAGCCGGTCCACCAGCTCCACGGCCTGCCCGCCGTCCGCCGCCTCCACCACGGCATAGCCCTCGCGCTTGAGGAAATCGCCGACCAGGCGGCGCATCTTGTCTTCATCATCGGCAATGAGGATGGTGACGGGATTGCTCATTCTTCCGTTGCACTCCTTTTCTTTGGTCTGAGGGGACAGAGGGGGCGGCACAGAGCGGCCGCGCCCTCCGTCTCCCCGCTTTGTTTTCCTCTTTGTTTCCCTTTATCATAGCGCCGATTTGTGGACGCATTGTGAACACGAGCGCAAAATGGCAAGGAGGTGTGTCCCGCACAGAAAAACAGACACGGCCGTTGCCCCCGCCTGGGGGGTGCTGCCGTGTCTGTCCTTTTTCCGTATGATGTCCCGGCGGGGGGTTCTCTGCCGGTTCTCAAAAAATCTTAGCCGTTTCTTAACCGCTTCTCAGCCGCAAAACCCCTCTTTTCGCAGGCTTCCCACCCGCCGTCCGCCGCCGCAGGCGGGGCGGGGGGGCGGGGCGGGCCTATTCGTCTTCCTCGTACTGCGGGAACTCCAGATCCCCTTCCACCAGCAGCGTGACCACCGGCCGCAGCATTCCCTGCAGCGGGGCGAGCAACGCGGCGGGATCGCGCTTCATGCCGTTCTTGATCCAATCCTTGGTGATGCCGACAATGGCATGGGTGGCATAGCGGGAGACAAAGACCTCCACCCGCTCATCCAGCGGCATCCCCCTGCCCTCGGCGAAGTCGCGCAGGCAGTAGCGGGTGAGCTGGAGCAGGCTCTCAAAGAAATACTCCGAAAAGCTGTTTTGCCCGTAAGTTTCAAGGGCCTTTGTGTAAAACGCCGGCTCTTTTTGCATCTTGGCCAGAATGCTGACGAGACGGTCGAGATAGTCGCCATCCTCCTGCTCCACGGGATCGATGACCTCCGAGCGGAACACCCACTGCACCAGGTCCTGCTTGTCGATAAAATGATAATAGAAGGTATGGCGGCTGATTCCGCTGTTATTGACAATATCCTGCACCGAGATATCGGACAGGGCCGAGTTTTTCATCAGCAGCTTGAGCGATGTTGCCAGGTCCTGCTTGGTCCGGTTGGATCGTTTCATGTGACTGACCTCTATTTTCTACGGAGCGACAACCGGCTCCGTGATTTTGGGGTGTGCCCTATTGTAGCACACTTCTCCCCTGATTGTCGAGTGTTTTTTTCCTATTTAATATATATTAGATTGGAATGGTTCGCATGATTCCGTCTCCTGGGCCGCGGGAAAGCACCTTTAATCGTCTGGTTTCTGTCGGTTTTTTCGCCATTTTCCTTCTTTTGTGCAAATCATCCTTTGTGAAAGATGTCGAAAATTTGCAGGAAAATTCTACATTTCCGGCCTTGAATTGTCCTTGTACGGAGGACAGACAGAGGGCCGTCCGTTGGCTTCCGCCCCCTTTTTTCCGTTCGCCCTCCCTCGATCCCGTGCTTCCCCCTTCCTTTCCATACTCCCCCGACCGCTCTCACGCCCGATCCGCTTTTCTCCGCTGATCTGAGTCCTCCGGACAGGGGGGTAACGCTCGCTTTCTGCAAAATCTAATCTTATTCATATATTTTTAAAATTTTCTAATTTTTTGTGGTATTGTCCAGTTTATATCCCCGAAATTTGTGCATTATTTTTGGAGTTGTAATATATCCCGGTACAGCAATTATTACAGATTTACGCATCTGTATTATTATTGTATTATTTCTCGAATTTGCCGATTTTAATGCAGAGAGTCTTAAATTATAATAAGTGCATCACCGGGACGTCACCGAAACTCAACCTTTTCCCTGTCGTTCCGAATAAACAACAAGGAGGGAAACTCATGTCAACTCAACCCGTCAACCCCACCCCCGCGGCGGCAACAGGCCATGAGAGTATGCCGGATTATAAGAGAACACTCGGCTTCTGGGATCTCTTTTCCATCTCGGTCGGCATCATCATCGGCTCGGGCGTGCTGGTCTTTACCGGGCGCGCCATCGCCATCACAGGCCGGTCGGTCTGTCTCGCGTACCTGGGCGCCTGCGCATGGGTCATCTGCACCGCGGCGCCCACCATCCTGATGTGCTCGGTCATCCGCCTGCTGGGCGGCGGCTACACCCAGGCCAACCTCTTCCTCGGCGAGCAGTGGGGCGGCTTTTATATGTCGATCTACATTCTCGCCCAGATGGGCAAGACCCTGTACGCCCAGACCTTTGCGCTCTACTTCTGTGAGCTGCTGCAGCTCGACGCCAAGTGGGAGGTGCCGGTGGCGGCTGTCATGATCACCTTCTTCTATATTCTCAACTTCTTCGGTGTCGATGCCATGGCCAAGGCGCAGAACCTGATGACCGCCGTGCTGCTGCTGGCGCTGGTCTGGTTTGTCATCCGCGGTCTGCCCCAGGTCAACTGGAGCACCTTCTTTGACAGTGACTTCATGCCCGCCGGCCTCACCGGCCTCTTCCAGGCCAGCACCCTGCTCACCTACTCGCTGATGGGCGCCACCTCCCTGATGCCCTACTCGGCAGACGCAAAGAATCCCCAGCGCGACATTCCGCTGGCGGGTGCCATCTCCACCCTCTCGATCGCGGTGCTCTTCGCCCTCACCGGCTGCGTGACCTCGGGCGTGCTGCCCATCGCCGAGGTGGCGGGGCAGTCGCTTGGCGTGGTCGCCCGCGAGATCCTCTCCACCCCTGAGTACATCTTCTTCATGGTCGGCGGCGCGCTGATGGCCGCTGCCACCACCTTAAACGGCGTCATCGGCTCCGCCCCCAAGCCGCTGGTCATGCTCAGTCACGACGGCTGGCTGCCGCGCTCCCTCGGTGTGCTCCACCCCAAGTACAAAACCGCCTACAAATACCTCTTTATCCTCTATATCATCACCATCGCCCCCCTGTTCTTAGGGGTGGACATCTCCTCGGTGTCCGACATCACCCTCTTAGGCTCCTACACCCAGACCTCGCTGTTCATCTTCTTTATGAGGAAGATCCCCGATATGTTCCCCGAGGCGTGGGCGCAGTCGATCTTCCATATGCCGCGCCCGGTGTTCAACATCGTCATGTGGATCTGCTTCTTCGGCTCGCTTTCCAACCTGCTCGGAATGTTCACCAACTCCACACCGGCCATCATCGCCATCAACATTGTCACCATGGGCGCCGGTATCGCCTACTCGCTCTCGATGTACAAGGCGGGCAAGGTGACCCCCACCCAGTCCTATGAGCTGGCGGACGGCATCCACGACCCCGGTTTTGAGGCGAGAAAGGCCGCGGCTGCGGGCAAGTAGCCCAGCTCCTCCCACCATCTCCCTCGACAACCCCGTTTTTCGCTCCCGTCGGACCACGTCCGCCGGGAGCGTTTGCGTTTGCGGCCGCTCTTCGACGAAGCGCGGCCGTAAACGCCCGCCGGGACGGGGCGGGACGCGGTGCGGCGGGAAGCCCGGCGTCCGGAGCGGCGCGGGCGGTCTGCGGAGGGGGGTGGTCGGCGCGTTTTGCGCGGGCCATCCTTCTGTTTTTTTGTCCGTTTCTGTCTCGTCGTTAACATCTTCCAAGCTTCCGCGTTTTACCTTATCATCTTAATGAATTTACGCATTTTATGCTTTATTTCTATATTTTTTGTGAATCCTGACCAAATTTCCCTTCCCTCTCTTGGCATTTCCCCCTTTCATTCGAGGTCGGTTTGTGACAATTTTGATACACCA
>JAFQKL010000090.1 GCA_017396965.1 Clostridia bacterium | reverse complement strand
GGGCCGTGCTCGGCGACATAGGGGAGGGTGGCCTCCATCGTCCAGGCGAGGCGGGCCTTGGCGAAGGCGAAGTCGATGCCGACCACGAGGTCGTAGTTTAAGGCGATCTCCTTCTCCTGCGCGGCGACGAAGGAGGAGAGTTCTAAGAGGATGCGCTCGATCTCGTCCTGCTCCTTGACCTTGAGCACCTTGAGTTCGTTGTTCGCCTCCACCACCGCCATCGGCTCGACAAAGCAGGTGGCGCCGGAGCCGGAGACATCGTGGACGAGGCCGGGGACATCGGCTCTGTGCTCGGTCTTGACCGGGACGACGTAGCGGTCGCCGCGCAGGGTGACGATCGGCTCCTGGAGGTACTTCTGGTAGGAGGGGGAGCGGATCATGTTCTGCAGCGTCTCCTTGATGCGGGAGGAGGCGGAGGCGATCTTGCGGCGGATGGCGGCCAGCTCGGGGGAGGCGCGGTCCGAGATCTCCTCCTCCGAGAGAATGGCGGTGGAGATGCGGTCCTCGAGGGTTTTCTGGGGGGTGAGCAGCGAGAACATCTCGCGCAGGGCGGGGGTGTCCTCGGTGTCCTGCTCGATATACTGCTTTAAGCCGCGCACGGTGCGCAGCAGGGCGGCGACCCGCAGCAGCTCCCTCGGCGAGAGGGCCGCCATCTTCACCGCCCGCTGCAGTGCCTCGGTGACGTCGCGGATGCCGTGGATGGGCGGGCTGCCCTTGCGGCCGATCAGCAGGCGGGCCTGCTCGGTGAGGGCGAGGCGCTCTTTGATCTCGTCGGGATGGGAGGCGGGGAGGAGCTGCTCGGCCAGCTCGCGCGAGCCGTCGCAGGCGGCCTGTTCTTTGAGCTTTTCGATGACTTTGTTGTATTCGAGGGTAACGAGAGCCTTTCTGTCCAGCTCGGAAAGCGTTTGATTCATGACTTGTCTCCTTGCGGGGGCGGCACGGCCATGCTGCGGTAAAAGCGCAGCGTCTGCGGCTCGGCCCCGATGGTGTGGATGACGTAGCGCTCGGCGAGGGCGGTCAGCTCCGCCAGCGCCGGCGGGGGGAGGCGATAGGCGTAGAGACGGCGGTCGTCGCACTGGGTCAGGTGACGCAGGGCGGCGAGGACGGCGGGAGAGAGGGGGACTGCGTCGGGGCGGGAAAGCGCGTGTCTTTGGCAGAGGACACCGCCCTCGGCCGCGGAGAAGGCGCACGGCTCCTCGCCGCAGTGCAGACAGCCCGTAAGCTCCGGCAGAAAGCCCGCCTCCGAGAGCAGGCGCAGCTCAAAGGCCGGCTTGACCAGCGCCGCCTCCTTGCCTCTGGAAAGGGCATAGAGGGCGTTGAGAATGAGGCGCAGCAGCCCGTCCTCCGGCTGGCGTTCGACGCAGAGGGTGGCGGTGAGATCCGTCAGCCAGGCGGCGAGGGCGAGGGCCTCGACATCGTTTCTCAGTTCAAAGAAGGACTCCGTAAGCTCGGCCGATTCCACCGTCACCCGCTCGCCCTTCTGGTGCAGGGTGAAGGAGGAGAAGGCGAAGGGCGAGCAGGGGGCGAGCAGCGGGCTTTTGATCCGCTTGGCCCCTCTGGCCCAGACGGACACGCGGCCGATCCCCTCCAGCAGCAGGGTGAGCGAGCGGTCCCACTCCCCCACCGTGCGGGCGGAAAGCACCAGACCGCGGGCGGAAAAATGCACCTTGTCTCCCCCTTTCTTCTCAACTCCGGGTGGTGGCTGACAGGTCTGCCCGCCAAAAATCCCCGGTGTCATCCATCACAAAGACAGCCTTTTGCCCGCCTTCCCCTCTTCACGGCAGGGAGAACGGCAGACAGCGCTTTTCGATGCGGCCTTCTCCCACTCTACTCTTCCCGGTAGCCGATGTTCTTCAGGAAGAAATCACTGTCCCGCCAGTTCTGGCGCACCTTGACGAAGATCTCGAGGAAGACGCGGCAGCCGAGCATCCGCTCCATGTCCCGCCGGGCGGCGGAGGCGATGGATTTGAGCATCTCGCCGCCCTTGCCGATGATGATTCCCTTGTGGGACTCCTTCTCGCAGTAGACCACGGCGCCGATGTGGATGAGGTCTTCCTCCTCCTGACGGAACTGCTCGATCTCGACGGCGATGCCGTGCGGCACCTCCTTGTCCAGCGCCCGCAGCGCCTTCTCGCGGATGAATTCGCTCACCAGCTGACGCTCGGTCTGGTCGGTGAAGGCGTCCTCCGGGAAGTAGGCGGGGCCTTCGGGCAGGCGGGCGACGAGGTCGGCGAGCAGCGTGTCCACCCCCTCGCCGGTGCGGGCGGAGATGGGGATGAGGGCGGCGAAGGGGAAGGCCTCTGAATAGGCGGCGATGACCGAGAGAAGAGTTTCGCGCGGCACCAGATCCACCTTGTTGATGGCCAGCACCACCGGGCAGTCGCACTTTTTGAGGGCCTCCAGCTCGGCGGGGTTCGGCTTGTCCTTCGGCTCCGCCAGTAGCACCACGAGGTCGACCGAGCGGATGGCGGAGTCGGCCTGGCGCATCATGTAGTCGCCGAGTTTGGTGCGGGGGGCGTGCAGGCCGGGGGTGTCGAGCAGTACCATCTGGGCGCCGTCTTTGGTGAGGACGCCTAAAATGCGGTTTCTCGTCGTCTGCGGGCGGCTGGATACAATCGCCACCTTCTGGCCGACGAGACGGTTGAGCAGCGTCGACTTGCCGACGTTGGGGCGGCCGATGAGGGCGACGAAGCCGGAGCGGGTGACCGGCGTTCCCTCCTGCGGCGGCGCCTCCTCAAAGCGGGGGACGCTGCGGCGGGGGGCGGTCTTTTTGGGGGCCTGCTTTTGCGGCTTGTCCCCCTTTTTTGCCTTGGCGGCACGGCGGGCGGCGGCCTTTTTCTTCTTTTGGTCGCCGGTCTCAATCTGTAAAATCATGGGCGCTTTTGCTTTTTTCATCTTCCATGTTCCTTATATCTGTCATTCTTTTAGATAGGACGAAAATAAACAGTTGCTTCATATCAGATCACAGGGGGATTTCGCCGCTGCGGCGGCGAGCCCTGCAGGCGGCCGGGCGACCCCTGCAGGGGGCCGGGCGGCCCGCTCAGTCTCGAGTAATTCCCAGAGCCTGCAGCACGGCCTCCTGCTTGTCCCTCATCTGCCGCTCGTCCTCCTCTGTCTCATGGTCGTAGCCGAGCAGGTGGAGCAGGGAGTGGACGGTGAGGAAGGCCACCTCGCGGGTCACGCTGTGGCCGTACTCCCGCGCCTGCTCACGGGCGCGGTCGGGGCAGAGGACGATGTCGCCCAGCGGCAGCGGGAGGACGGGGGGATCGTAGTCCTCCGGGATGCCGCGGTCAAACAGCTCGAGGGGGTAGCTGAGCACATCGGTGACCCGGTCGACGGCCCGCGTCTCGCGGTTGAGGCGGCGGATTTCGGCTTTGGTGACAAAGCTGCAGGAGATCAGGCAGGGGAAGGTGACCCCCTCCTGCCGCAGTGCCTCGCGCAGCACGAGGCGGATGAGGCGCTTGGCGCGGCGGTCGGCGCGAAAGCGCTGCTGACGATTGGAAAACTCAACCTTAGCCGTTCCTGCCATCCCGCTGCCCCCTCCGCTTGAACTGAAGCTGACGCTTCTCCTGCGCCTTCTCATAGGCGGCGATGATCCGCTGCACCAGCTGGTGGCGCACCACGTCGCGCTGGGTTAAGGTGACGATGCCGATGTCCTCCACATCCTTTAAGACGCGGGAGGCGTCGATCAGGCCGCTTTTCGTGGTGCGGGGCAGGTCGATCTGGGTGACATCGCCGGTGATCACCGCCTTGGAGCCGTTGCCGAGACGGGTTAAGAACATCTTCATCTGCTCGACGGTGGTGTTCTGCGCCTCGTCGAGAATGATAAAGGAGTCGTCGAGGGTGCGTCCTCTCATGTAGGCTAAGGGGGCGACTTCGATGGAACCGCGCTCCATGTGCTTTTGGAAGCTCTCGCCGCCGAGCATATCAAAGAGGGCGTCGTAGAGGGGGCGCAGGTAGGGGTCGACCTTGCTCTGCAGGTCGCCGGGCAGGAAGCCCAGCTTCTCGCCCGCTTCGATGGCGGGGCGGGTGAGGATGAGGCGGCTGACCTTGTGCTCCCGGAAGGCCGCCACCGCCATGGCGACGGCGAGGTAGGTCTTGCCGGTGCCGGCGGGGCCGATGCCGAGGACGATGGTGTTCTTGCGGATGGCCTCAAGGTACTTCTGCTGCCCTAAGGTCTTGGCCTTGATCGGCTTGCCCTTGACGGTGACGCAGACCACATCGCCGTCCAGCGCCTTGAGCTTCTCCTCCTCGCCGGCTCTGGCCATCTCGATCACATAGCCGACGCGGGTGCGGTCGATCACCTCCCCGCGGGCGGCCAGCTGCATGAGGCTGGTGAGGGCGCGGGCGGCGACGTCCACCGCCTCCGCCTCGCCCATGATCTTGACCCCGCCCTCGCGGAAGGTCATGCGCACATCAAAGGCCCGCTCGATGGCCTGCAGGTTTTCATCCACGCTGCCCAGCACATGGGACAGCTCCTCCATCCTCTCAAAGGTCACAACTCTCTGGCTCTCCACCGTCTCTTCGTCCTCTCCTTTTTTCCGCTCCGGCTCGCGCATCTCCCACTCGCCTCCGGCGGTTCTCTTCTGAACTTTTATTATAACACATCCGTCAAGCGCCGTCACCCCCTTCTGCGGGGAGGGCGGGCGGCACGGGGACGGCGATCTGCTCCAAACAGGTGATCTCAAAGCGCAGCAGGGCGCGGTCTTTGCTGATCTCGACGGTGCAGTCGGCCGCTTCCACCTCCGCCCCGCCCTCGGCCAGTGCCTGTTTGACGTCCTCCAGCCGTGCCAGGCAGAGGGCGCGGAGTTCCTCGTCTGACTGAACGCGGGAGACCACCGCCATCTCGCGCAGCGTCTCCACCCCCAGCCGCAGCGGCAGGGAGGCGCCGAAGGGCAGGCGGATGGGATGCTCTTCATACAGTGTATCATACTCGGCAGATGAAATACCACTCTTTGCGCCAAGTTTCAGAGAAAAGTCCCCGAGCATCAGGGTGTATCGCTTTCGCTCACGGCCGGTGGGCCAGCGGGCGGTGGCGAGGCGCTTTGCCTCGATGGCGCCGCTGTGCCAGGTGCGGGCGGTGACGGTGCCGTCGGCGGCGACATAGCGGGTGCCGACAAAGCTGTTGGGCACGGCGCCGCTGATGAGGCGGTCGCCCTTTCGCACCGTGTCGCCGCGGGCGACGAGGGCGACGCCGTCGTACACCTCCGTGCTGACGATCAGCCCGTCGCGGTCGGCGGCCATGTCCCGCCAGCCCTCGGGGTCGAGGGGGGCGGGGGCGGGGGTGCGTTCGCGGACCTGGATGTTCGCCTCGGTGCCTTTTAAGTTGATGGCGATAAAGGACAGCTCTTTAATTTGAAGCTGCGCCGCCAGCTCGATGTCCTGCGTGTCCAGCCCCCAGAGGAGGGCGCCTTTTTTGAGGCCGAGCTGCTCTAAGGTTTGAAGGACACGGGTCGGCTCCAGCGTCTCACAGCCCTCCAGGTGGATGGTCCACAGAAACTGGCTGGCGGCGAGGGGGAGGAGGAGGAAGAGCAGCAGGCCCGCCAGCAGGGCGAAGCGTTTGCGGAAGGGGCGCAGGCGGAAGGGCAGGCCCTCCTTGGAGGCCACGCGGACGCGGACGCCGGCGCGGAAGGCGGCGTCGCGCATCCGGGCGAAGGCGGCGGGGGTGGTGGTGAGCAGCAGCTCGGTTTCGCTTTGGCGGCGGATGTCCCAGGTGGGCAGGCCGCGGCGGACGCAGAGGTTGAGAAAACGCTCCAGAAAGATGCCGCTGATCTGCAGCCGCACCCGCCCGGAGAGGACGGTTTTCAGCTTTTTCACGGTGTCTCCCCTCCCCTGCCGGCTGCGGACTCAGTGGTCAAAGTGGATGCCCCGGATCTCGCCGGCGACTCTGGCCCGCTCGGCGGTCATGCCGGTCAGCTCCAGCTCCTGCCCGGTGATGACGATGATCAGCCGACCGCCGGAGAGGCGGATGCGGCTGTCGGAGTATTCGAGGATGCCGCGGTGGCCGTCCACCGTCAGCTCCCGGTCGCCGGTACACTCGATGTGGGGCAGGAGGGTGACCGCGTCGAGCGGCACTTCCAGCTCCCGGGAGAGGTGGCGCGCCAGTCTGGCGCCGCGCTTGTGGTCGGGATCGCGTTTCATCGTTGTGGCCCCCTTTGCCGTTGGTCTTTCATTTTATGAGACGGCGGGCGTTGTCATGCCGGCATATCGTCGGGCGGGGCGGCATAGGCTGGAAGGACAAACCACTCTGTTCTGGGAGGAATGACCATGCCGGGATTCAAACGACTGCTCACCGTCACGCTGCTGGGACTTGGGACGGCAGCGCTGCTCATCTACCCCTCGGAGGTGTCGGCCGCCGCCAGGGAGAGTGCGCAGCTCGCCTTTGTCAGCGTGCTGCCCTCGCTTTTCCCCTTTCTGGTGATGGCCGATCTGCTCATCTCGCTTCGGGTAACCGAGGCGGCGGGGCGGGCGATGGGCGGGCTGATGCCGCGGCTGTTTCGCCTGCCGGCGGAGGCGGGGCCGGTGCTGGTGCTGGGGCTGCTGTCGGGCTACCCGGTGGGGGCGGCGGCGGCGCGACGGCTGTATGAGGAAGGGGGCTGCAACCGCGAGCAGGCGGGGCGGCTGGTGGCGCTGTGCAACAACTCAGGTCCCGCCTTTGTGGTGGGGGTGGTGGGTGCGGCGCTGTGGGGCTCTGCAAAGACGGGGTGGCTGCTCTACCTCTGCCATGTGGCGGGGGCGCTGGTGTCCGGCATGGTGATGGCGGTGGGGGCGCCGCTGCCGGGGCGGCGGTGCCGGCGGGAGGTGCGCGAGCTGCCGACGTTGGGCGCGGCGCTGATCCCTGCGGTGCGAAACAGCGCCCTCACCTGTCTCTACATCGCCGCCTTCATCGTCTTCTTCGGCGTGGTCACCGCGCTGCTGCCGGTGGGACAGGGGCCGGTGGGGGTGCTGGCTTCGGGGCTGCTGGAGATGACGGGGGGCGTGACGCGGGCGCGCGCTCTGGCACTCGCCCCGCAGCAGCGGCTGGCGCTGCAGAGCTTTCTCATCGGCACGGCGGGACTTTCGGTGCTGTGCCAGGTGGGCGGGGTGCTGGAGGGAAGCGGGATTCCGCTTGGGCCTTATGTTTCGGGCAAGCTGCTCTCGGGTGCCGTGTCGCTGCTGCTGACGCTGACGGTGGCGCCGCTCTTTCCCCAGTACACGGCGGTGTCGCTGCCGGCGGTGCCGGAGATCTCCTTCCCCGCCTATGCCGCGCTCACCCTGCTGACGGTGG
>JAFQKL010000089.1 GCA_017396965.1 Clostridia bacterium | reverse complement strand
GCCCGCCCCCGCCGCGCCCGACCTCTGCTGTCTCTTTACGCAGCTCGACCAGGTGCCGGAGCGCATCGACCGCGCCGCCCTCTGTGTCCTGCCGCTGCATCTCTTTGAGACGGAGCGGGACGCCGTCGCCGCCCTTGCCGCCCGCGGCGTGCGCCTCGGCGTGCAGCTGCCGCGCGGCGCCAGAGACGGGGAGTTCGCCCGCGTCGCCGCCCTGCTGCAGACGGCGAAGGAGCTGGGCGCCGTCGCCGCCGTTGTCGCCAATCTGGGCCATCTCGCCCTCTGCGCCGAGGCGGGTCTGCCGGTGATCGGCGACCTCGCCCTCAACCTCTACAACTCGCAGGCGATGGAGACGGCGAAGGAGCTGGGGCTTGCCGCCGTCACCGCCAGCTGCGAACTCTCCTTCCCGCAGCTGCGCGACCTCGGCAAGCCGCTGCCCACCGGCCTCTTTGCCTACGGCCGTCTGCCGCTGATGCTGACCGAGAACTGCCTCGGCAAAAACGCCGGCGGCTGTCAGGGCGACTGTAAGCTGCCCGCCCGCATCACCGACCGCACCGGCGCGGCCTATCCCGTCTTCCATGACGGCGACAGCTGCCGCAACCTGCTGCTCAACCCCAAAACCCTGTGGCTGGCCGACCGCCGCGAGCTGTTCGGCTCCGGCCTGCACTTCCTGCTGCTCTCCTTCACCACCGAGAGCGCGGCGGAGGCGGAGACGGTGCTGGCCGCCTATCTCAGCGACCCCGAGGATCCGCTGCGTCAGACCGCCCGCCCCGAGGACTTCACCCGCGGCCTGCTGACGCGGGGGGTGCTGTGAGCAAAAACCCGACTGAGGAGGTACCCATGTCCACCCAAGACCTGCCCACCCTGCCTGTTTTGCGCCTCACCGAAGCGGTGCCGCTGCCGGCCTGCGCCACCGAAGGCGCCGCCGGGCTGGACCTTGCCGCCGCCCTCTCCGCCCCCATCACCCTCACCCCCGGCGGGCGGACGCTGGTGCCCACCGGCGTCGCCGTCGCCATCCCCGAGGGGTATGCGGGCCTGCTCTTTGCCCGCAGCGGGCTGGCGCTGAAGAAGGGGCTGTGCCTGGCCAACGGCGTCGGCCTCATCGACTGCGACTACCGCGGCGAGATCAAGGTGGCGCTGCTCAACACCGGCCTTGAGCCGGTGGAAATCGCCCCCGGCGAGCGCATCGCCCAGCTGATGCTCACCCCCTTTCTCAAGGCCCGCCCCGTCGCGGTGGAGCAGCTGCCCGAGACGGCGCGGGGCGCCGGCGGCTTCGGCTCCACCGGCACCGCGCCGCTCCCCGCCCCGGGAGGTGACGGCCATGGCTAAGCACGCAAAGAACGACCTGATCGGCCTGCTGCTGCTGCTCGCGGGCGTGATCATCGGCTCCTTTCTCGCCGACCTCGCCGCCGGCATCGAATGGCTCTCCTGGCTCTCTTACGGCCGCAGCATCGGCATCGGCTGGCCGACCCCGATCACTGTGGATCTGGTGGTGATTCAGTTCACCTTCGGGCTGTCGCTGCATCTGAGTGTGGCGGTGATTCTGGGCCTTGCCATCGCCTGCTGGGCGTGGCGGAAGTGGTTTTAGGCCATTTTTAGACCGGGGAGACGAGGGGGCTTGCCGCCGAGGACAGCGGTTTCGGCGCGGTGTTCCGGGCCGGGTGCGTTGGGAGTGGGGTTTGATGTGGACGGCGGTGCTGTGCAGGGGGATTCCGCCGTCTGCGGACGGCGGCCTACCTCCCTGCGCCGGTTTGAGCCTCCGCGCCCGGCCTGACGGCCGGGGACACACCCGCCCGACGCTCGCTCCCTGACGGTCGCTCGGGACGGGGGTGCGGGGAAACACTTCCTGCAGAGTTTGAATTCCCCCCGCCCCTCCCGGCCTCCTTCTTCGGAAACACCCCCACCCCCGCACCCCCCTGCGTCTTCCTCCGCGCCTCCGGTGCAAGCACCTACGGACGCTCCGGAATCCGCCGTCGGGCTCATTACCTCTATGCCAGGCCAACGCCGCCTGCCGACCGAAGGTCGGACAGGACGGAAAGGGGGCGCTGCCCCCTTCAACCCCCGGGAGTTTCGCCGTCTGCGGACGGCGCCCCTGCAGGGGGCGGGGTTCCGCCGCTGCGGCGGCGGTTGGGGGACGGGCGGGGCTT
>JAFQKL010000088.1 GCA_017396965.1 Clostridia bacterium | reverse complement strand
TACACTTATCATACAACAGATTGGCAAAGAGCGCAATGGGGAGCGGGGTTTTTGAGCGGCAGGGGGACGGGGGAGCGCGGCCGGTCAACCGCAGGCCGGCCTTCGTTTCTTCGGCCCAAGGCGGACACCCGCCCGGCCCGACAAAGGGCCTGACCTACTCACAGCACCTGCGCACCGATTCCGGGATGTTGTCCATGATCCTTTTTGTAATCACCCGGGGCGATTCCCTCGCCCCGCCCATCAGCCAGAGCATCCAGAGATGCTGGATCCCGGCGCTGACAAAGTCGATGGTGGCCAGCTGATCCTCGCTCAGCCGGCCCGCGCCGCAGACCTGCTCCAGGCGGAAGACGAAGTACTCGCGGCTGCGCTGTAAAATGTAGTGTTTCAGGGTGTCCTGCCGGTCGTTCAGCAGGGCGCGGGTGAAATACTTCTTCTCGCGCGCCATCAGCTCCATGATGTGCAGGATGTTTTTTTCCACGGGATTGGCGGTGACGCAGATCTCGTCCACCTGATTTTTGTAAATCTGGATGAGCAGATCATACTTGTCGGAAAAATGGCGGTAAAAGGAGGTGCGGGAGACGCCGCACACCTCGGTCAGCTCCAGGACGGAGATCTTCTCAAACGGCTTCTCCTTGAGCATCTCCTGAAAGGCGAGGATGATGGTGTCCCTCACGCTCTTCCGCGGGGTGATGTTGTACGGATTCTCTTTCATGTTCTCGTTCATGCGCCGCCCCTCCTTCCCGTGTGACCTGCGTGGCGATGTTGCAGTTTTCAGATCTGTTCCGTTTGCAACAGGGCGGAGCTCCTGTAGCTTGTGGACAGGAATGAATACAGGCTATACTAAAGCTGTATCAATGGATCCGTCTGCGCCCGCGCCTTTTGTTTCTATGATACATCACCGGGCACAGAAAGGCAAGCTGTCCACAGCGGCGGCATCCGGATTCCAAAAGGAGGTCATCAGATGAGCGCATCGATGGAGCTGCTCGCACCGGGCAGAATCGGGACGATGGAAACCAAAAACAGGGTCTTGTTTTCCCCCATGGGCACATTTCTGGCGGACACGGAGGGCCATTTCACCC
Organism: Clostridia bacterium; assembly: GCA_017396965.1. Classification (GTDB taxonomy): domain Bacteria; phylum Bacillota; class Clostridia; order Oscillospirales; family Feifaniaceae; genus Galloscillospira. Next base: position 1,869 of record JAFQKL010000088.1, on the reverse strand, counting down.
AGGAGGCCATAGACTACTACGCCGCCCGTGCCAGAGGCGGCACCGGCGTGGTGATTGTGGAGATGACCCAGGTCCACCCCACCGGCCAGCCCGCGAGCATGGCGGCGGCCTATGACGACAGCTTCCTGCCGGGAATGACCCGGCTGGCCGAGGCCATCAAGGTGGAGGGAGCCAGAGCCTGTATGCAGATCGGCCACTGCGGGCGGCAGATCTTCGGCGCCACGGCCACCGGCGCCCCCATCGTCGCCGCCTCCCCCATCCCCTGCCCGATGGCGGGTGTGGTGCCGAAGGAGCTGACCGAGGAGGAGATTTTAGAGCTGATCGAAAGCTTTGGCGACACGGCGGCGCGGGTGAAGCAGGCCGGTTTTGACGCCGTGGAGATCCACTGCGCCCACGGCTATCTGATTCACAACTTCCTCAGCGCCCGCTCCAACGTCCGCACCGACCGCTGGGGCGGCAGCTATGAGAACCGCAGCCGCTTCGCCCGTGAGATCATGAAGAAGGTCCGCGAGAAGGTGGGCGACGACTTCCCCGTTCTCACCCGCATCAGCTCGGAGGAGATCTTTGAGGGCGGCGTCACGCTGGAAGACCAGGTGCGCTTCGCCAAAGATCTCGAGACCTGGGGCAGCGACGCCATTGACGTCTCGGTGGGCGCCTACGGCGTCCAGCACTACCTCATCCCGCCGATCGATATGCCGCTGGCGCTCAACGCCGACCGCGCGGCCGCCATCAAGCAGGCGGTACACATCCCGGTCATCGTCGTCGGCCGCATCAACGACCCCATCCTCGCCAACAACATCATCTCCCAGGGCAAGGCGGACTTTGTCAACATGGGCCGCGGCCTGATCGCCGACCCTGAGTTTGTCAACAAGGTCGCAGCCGGGGAGCTGGACGAGATTGTCAAGTGCATCGGCTGCAACCAGGGGTGCTTTGGCACCTCCCTGCTGGCCAAGCCCATCCGCTGCCTGCGCAACCCGGCGGCCGGGCGCGAGGCGGCGTACGCGCTCAAGCCCGCCGCGGTCAAGAAGAAGGTGCTCGTCGTGGGCGGCGGCCCTGCCGGTCTGGAGGCCGCCATCACCTTGCAGCGCAGAGGGCACGAGGTGACCCTGTGCGAAAAGTCCAGCAGTCTGGGCGGCAACTTCTATCTGGCCGGCATCGCCCCGCGCAAGAAGGAGATGTCGGACGCCGCGCTGCAGATGGGCCGGGCGGCGAAGCGGGCCGGCGTCCGCATCCTGATGCAGACCGAGGTCACCCCCGCGTGGATCGAGCGGTTCGCCCCCGACGCGGTGATCGTGGCCACCGGCAGCCTGCCGGTCATCCCCCGAATTGACGGGGTGGACGCCCCCCACGTGATGACCGCCTATGACATCCTGCGCGGCACCAGAACCGCAGGAGACAGCGTGGCCGTCATCGGCGGAAACGCCGTGGGCGGCGAGGTGGCCGAGCTGCTGTCCGAGAACGGCAAGCGGGTGGTGCTCCTCGAAATGACCGACCGGATCGCCTCCAGCCAGGATTTCGTGCGCAACGGCATCCTCATGGAGCATCTGGCCGCCAACAAGGTGGAGATCCACACCGGGGCCAAGTGCGTTGAGATCAAGGACAACGCCGTGGTCATCGAAAAGGACGGCGCGCGGCAGGAGCTGGGCGGCATCGACACGGTGGTCATCGCCGTGGGCGGCAGGCCCCATGACCCGCTGTCCGAGGCGCTGGCTGGGATGGGTGTGGAACACTATGTCATCGGCGACGCGAAGGAGGTCGCGGACGCATACCGCGGCATCGACGCGGCGGCAAAGATTGCAAGGGAGATCTGAGGGGCCGGGGAGTTGTGGATTGAGATGGATGGGGGAGTGTGGTCGGCCGACCACACTC
>JAFQKL010000087.1 GCA_017396965.1 Clostridia bacterium | reverse complement strand
CTTTCGCGCGCCGTCTGACGGCGGCCTACCTGTGTGAGCACGGCCCGCTCCCCTGCGGCGCCTGCCGCCACTGCAAAAAGGCGGCGGCGGACATCCACCCGGACGTCTCTCTTATCTCTCTGCTGGAGGATAAGCGGGAGATCGTGGTGGGTCAGGCCCGCGCGTTGCGTTCCGACGTTTTCGTGCAGCCCAATGAGGCCGAGCGCAAGGTCTATCTGATCGACCCGGCGGACACCATGAACGACGAGTCTCAGAACGCCCTGCTCAAGGTGCTGGAGGACGGCCCGGACTATGCGGCCTTCCTCCTGCTCTGCGCCAATGCGGGCCAGCTGCTCTCCACCATCCGCTCCCGCTGCGAGACCCTCACCCTCCCTCCGGAGGAGGAAGCGGTCGACCCCGTGCTGGCACAGCGGGCGGAGGAGCTGGCGAAGCAGCTGCTGGACGGTGATGAAACCTCGCTCTGGTCGTTTTTGTGCGCGCTGGAGCGTGAAAAATGGAAAACCCGGGAGCTTCAGAGCCTCTTTTTGCTGACAGAGGAGGCTCTGCGGCCCTTTTTGCATGCCCACCCCCGCCGGTGCGCCGAGCTTTTGAAGCTGCTGCGCAGCCTGGAGGATGCCTGCGTGTTCAACGTAGGCGCGGGGCATCTGCTCGGCGCTCTGTGCACCGGGCGACCTTTACCCTGATAACCGGAGGACATCCAACATGACCGAGATCATCGGCGTCAAATTCAAATCCGGGGGCAAGCAGTACTACTTCGACCCCTGCGGCCAGACCGTCAAGAACGGTCAGGGCGTCATTGTAGAGACCAGCAAGGGTCTGGAGTACGGCATTTGTTCCCGTCCCAACGGCTTTGTGGAGGACACCACGGTGATCCAGCCCCTTCGCCCCCTTATCCGGGTGGCGACCGAGGCCGACAAGCAGACTGTGGCCAACAACGCCATTAAGGAGAAGCAGGCTCTCGCCCTCTGCCGGGAAAAGGTGGAGAAGTACGAGCTGGACATGAAGCTGGTGGACGTGGAGTACGCCTTTGACGGCTCCAAAGTCCTGTTCTTCTTCACGTCCGAGGGCCGCGTGGACTTCCGCGCGCTGGTGAAAGACCTGGCCTCCGCGCTGCACACCCGCATCGAGCTGCGTCAGATCGGCGTGCGCGACGAGGCGCGTATGCTGGGCGGCATCGGCATCTGCGGCAAGCCCTTCTGCTGCTCCCAGTTCCTCAACGAGTTCGTGCCTGTCTCCATCAAGATGGCCAAAACTCAGAATCTCTCCCTCAATCCCACGAAAATTTCCGGCACCTGCGGCCGTTTGATGTGCTGTCTGAAGTACGAGCAGGACGCCTATGAGGACGCGGTGCGCCGCTGTCCCAAGAACGACTCCTTCGTGGAGTGCCCCGATGGTGTGGGCAACATCACCGCCGTCAACCTCCTGCGTGAGCAGGTGCGCGTGCGTCTGGAGGACGCATCCGACCCCATGAAAACCTACCGGGTAGATGAGATCCGGGTGGTGCGCAGCGGCAAGGGCAAACGCCCTGACGATTACGTGGCGCCCCCCGCCGAGGAACTGGAGAAGCTGCGCTACGTGGCGCCCGCCGAGGAGATCGCCCGTCCCCGCACCTCCAGCGACCGTCTGGCCGCCGCGCTGGAGTCCATCCTCGCCCATAACGCCGCCGCGCAGGCCGAGCCTGTGCCCGAAGCTCCCACGTCCGAGGAAGCGGACGCCGCTCCGTCCGGCCGTTCCCGTCGGCGCAGAAGCCGGGGCGGCAAGAAGCCGGCAGAGGCAGCCGCGCAGATCACTGTCCATCCTCAGGAAAAGACCGCCGCGCCCATAGCGGAGAAGCAGCCTGAGCGCAGGGAAAAACAGCCCGCGCAGCAGCAGCCTGACGGTGAGCAGAAAAAGACCTCCTCCCGCCGCCGCAGAGGCGCCAGACCCGAGCAGAAGGCCACCGAACACAAGGCCGCCGAGCACAAGGAGAAGCCGCAGACCGCCGCCCCCAAGGCGGAAAAGCAGCCTGAGCGCAAGGAAAAGCAGCCCGCGCCCGCAGCCGAGGGCGGCGAGAAGAAGCCCAACCACCACCGCCGTCACCGTCACCACCACCGGGGCGGCGGCAGCAAACCCACTCCACCCAAAGCGGAATAAAAAAGATGAAAAAGAGGTG
>JAFQKL010000086.1 GCA_017396965.1 Clostridia bacterium | reverse complement strand
GGTGTATCCATAAGAAAGCGCCAAGAGGGGCGGGGGAAGTGTGAATTCTGCGGAAAGTGTTTCCCCGCAATCCCCCGTCTCGAGCGACCGTTAGGGAGCGAGCGTCGGGCGGCTGTGTCCCCGGCCTTCAGGCCGGGCGCGAAGGGTCAAACCGGCGCACCCAGGGTAGGCCGCCGTCCGCAGACGGCGGAAACCCCCAGGGCGGGTGGGTGGGCGAATCCAATCAAAGAAAACCGTCCGCAGACGGTTTTCCTCCGCCTCCCCTCCCCGCTGTCCCCTTAAGTCCACCAAACCCACCAGAACCACCAAAAACCACCATGAAAGGAGCCCTCCCCCATGCGTATCCTCGTCGCCGAAGACGCCCCCGACATGAACCGCCTCATCGTCAAAACCCTCAAAAAATCCGGCTACAGCGTCGACGCCTGCCTCGACGGCGAGGAGGCCCTCTCCTTCCTCGCCGGCGCCGACTACGACGCGCTGATCCTCGATGTGATGATGCCAAAACTCGACGGCTTCGCCCTCCTCGCCCGCATCCGCGCCGAGGGCAACACCACCCCCGCCCTCTTCCTCACCGCCCGCGACGCCGTCGCCGACCGCGTCAAGGGGCTTGACCTCGGGGCGGACGACTATCTCGTCAAGCCCTTCGACTTCGAGGAGCTGCTGGCCCGCATCCGCGCCATGACCCGCAAAAGCGCCGGCCTCGCCAGCAATCTGCTCACCCTCGCCGACCTCACGGTGGACACCGAGCGCCGCACCGTCCGCCGCGGATCGCGGGAGGTGGCGCTGCTGCCCAAGGAGTACACCATCCTCGAAACCCTGCTGCGCAACGCAGGGCGGGTGATCTCCCGCGAGCGCCTCGAAAATCAGATCTGGAACTATGAATACAGCGGCAGCTCCAACAACGTCGACGGCTATATCAGCCGCCTGCGCAAAAAGCTGGACTGCGAGGGCGAGCCGCGGCTGCTGCACACCATCCGCGGCGTCGGCTGGGTGCTGAGAGAGGGGGAGCCGTCTCCGTGAAACGCGCTTCGGTAAAACTGCGGGTGTCGCTGATGCTGACCCTGCTGATGGCGCTGCTGGCGCTGCTGCTGCTGGGCATGATGCTCTCGGTCAGCAGCTCGGTGGCGCTGCGCACCTCGATGAACCAGCTCAGCTCCACCGTGCGCGGCAATCTCGGCGAGGTGGCGCTGGTGGACGGCCGTCTGGCGCTGGGGGAGAACTTCCACTTCTCGCTCGGCGGCGTCTCCACCCTGATTTACAGCCGCAGAGAGGCGCTGATCGCCGGGCAGCCGCCGGTGGCCTTCACCGTCAGTGAGCCGTTTCGCAACGGCCTCGCCCGGGTGGTGGGCGACGGGCAGTGGCTGGTGCTGGATCTCTGGCTGGCGAACGGCTGGGAGGACGGCGTCTGGCTGCGCGGCCTGATGGAGCGGCCGGACAACCGCCAGGTCACCGACCGCCTGCTGATGATGGCCCTCATCACCCTGCCGGTCTTCCTGCTGCTGGCGGCGGTGGGCAGCTGGTCGCTCACCCGCCGCGCCCTGCGTCCGCTGGACAGCATCATGACAGCGGCCGACACCATCAACGAAGCCCGCGACCTCGAGGGCCGCATCGCCCTCAGCGAGGGCAGCGAGGAGTTTGTCCGCCTGGCCGACACCTTCGACCGGATGTTTGAGCGCCTCGAACGCTCCTTTGAAGCGGAAAAGCAGTTCACTGCCGACGCCTCCCACGAGCTGCGCACCCCCATCTCCATCATCAAGGGCGCCTGCGAATACTCGCTGAAGTTCGACGAGACGGACGAGGAGCGGCAGGAGACGCTGACCATGATCCACCGTCAGGCCGAGCGGATGGCGGAGCTGGTCAACCAGCTGCTGCGCATGACCCGTCTGGAGCAGGGGCTGGACAGGGCGGGGCTGACCTCCCTCGACCTCGGCCAGCTGGTGCTGGAGGTGGCGGAGGAGCAGGGCTGGGAGCCGCCCGCCGTCACGGTGGAGACAGCCCCCGCCGTCACGGTGGCGGGCGACGCGGCGCTGCTGACGCGGCTGCTGCTCAATCTGACGGAAAACGCCATGAAATACGGCGGCGAAGGCCGCCGGGTGTGGGTTCGGGTCCTTAGCAAAGACGGCGAGGCGCTGCTTTCGGTGGAGGACGACGGCATCGGCATCCCCGCCGACAGTCAGGAGCAGATCTGGCAGCGCTTTTACCAGGTGGACCCCTCCCGCAGCGGCGGCGGCGGACTTGGCCTCGGCCTGTCGATGGTGCGCCAGATCGCCCGGCTGCACAACGGGCGGATGTCGCTGCGCAGCGCCCCCGGGGAGGGGAGCTGCTTTACCCTGCATCTGCCGTTGGCGGCGTCATCGAAAAAATGACGCGGCGGCGGGCGGTTACGGGAATTTGCGGCGTTTTCAAGAGTCTTCGGCGTTTATCAAGAGGACTTTGTGCCAAATTGTCGATCGAAAAGGAAAAAGCAGGCCCCGAAGCGGTGGGGCCTGCTTTTTTGCCGTCACTGCGGCCGGGGAGGCTCGGTCGGGGGGAGGAGGACGATTCGGCGGCGCAGGCGGTGTGCGTAATCCACCGTGTAGGCGGTGCCACCGCCGGGGGCGCCGTCGTAGACCGCCAGCAGCGTTTCGGCGCGCTCGACGAGGTAGCGGTTGCGCGCCTGCATACAGCCGGGGGTATAGGGCAGGTCGGAGAGGTAGACCACCTCGGTGGCTTCCAGGAGGATCTTGTGGTAAAGCCGGCTGTCCGCCTCCGGCCAGCCTTTGTCCTGCTCCTGACAGGGGAGGATGCAGTGCAGGGTCACCGAGGGGCTTCCTTTTTGCAGCCACAGCACCAGGCGGGCGGCCCACAGGTCCACACCGCGGGCCATGCCGGAGAAGAAGTGGTCGACTCCCTCCTCCCGGTGCAGGCGGACGATTTCGTTCCACAGGCGCTCCTCCAGCTGCCGCCGGGACAGCGCGTCGTCGCGGCGGATACCGAGCCGCTCCGGGCGGTGGCCGGTGAAGGAACAGGCGGTTGATTCGGGAAAGCGCATCAGGGGAGACACGGGGCTTCCCTCCTTTCGGGCGTTGATCGGCGTGACGGGAGAGCGACGGGGATGGTGTTGGCGGCGGTTGAGGCCGCTGTCTCTGGCGGGCGGACGGCAGAGGGGGTTGGGGGCGCGGTCGAAAATCTCGATGCGTTCACCGGGGGGCGGTGCGGATCATTCGGCCTTCTTCTTGGGGATGAAGATAAAGCGCTCGTGCTGGCCTTCGCCGATCTTGACGCCCTTGTCGTTGGTGACGACCACCGAGAAGTTGAGGCGGCGGCGGTCGATCTCGATCAGCTCGGCGACGCAGGTGATCTCCTGGCCTTCGAGGGTGGAGGCGAGGTGACGAATGTTGACGGCGGTGCCGACGGTGGTGCTGCCCTCCGCCAGCGCCGGGGCGACGCAGCGGGCGCAGGCGGCTTCCATGAAGCCGATCATCGAGGGGGTGGAGAGGATGCCGGGGGCGTCGGGGTTGGTGTGCTTGGTGCACATCTCCGCGGTGACGGTGCGGGTGAGTTCCTGAGTCATACCGAGGGTGATTTCCATGGGGGTTACTCCTTTCGTTTTTCGGGCGTGGATGGGGGTGGGGCGGCCCGGTTGTTTCATTGAATTATAACAGAGTTGCGGGGAG